>JAVEWL010000511.1:0-4384 GCA_034004565.1 FCB group bacterium
CCGTTTGGAGAGATCATGCTCCAGACCTGCGCCTTCCTGAGGTCCATCACCGAATTCGGCGATTACACGCGCGCCAACAAGTTCGTGCACACGGAAAAGGAAGGCTGGATTACGCTCGGCGATGCCATCGAGCGCGAAGAAGGCGCGGGGCGCTATCGCGTGGGCTGGCGCCACAAAGGCAAATTCATAGCGGACTTGCCGGTGGTCGTGGTGGTCTCGAAGGAGAACGACCGTCTCATGGCCATGAGCTGGGGCAAAGATACGATGTCGCTGGTGGGAAACCAGCACCACCCCTGCATGCATGCCGATCCGGAGTTTCCCGAGATCGCACCCGGCCAGACGGCCGCCGTGCACGGACGTTTGGTGTTCTTCGAGGGCAAACTCGAGGACTTCAAAGCCGAGGACCATTTCGTCCTGGGATAAGGGCTGGAGAACCGACCGTGAGATTCCTGCTGTTCGTTGCGTTGTTGACGAGCGCGGCAGCCGCCGGGGAGTCGCTCGAAGAACAATTCGTCGACCCGCCCCGCGAATACTCCATCGTGCCGCTCTGGTCGTGGAACGGCACGCTCGACCCCGAACGGTTGCGCTGGCAAATGGATCAAATGGTCGATAAGGGCGTCTACGGCGCGTTCATGCATGCCCGGGCGGGCCTCGACGGGAGCGGCACGCCCTATTTCTCGGACGGATGGTGGCGGGCGATTCAGACCTGCATCGACCACGGCAATGAGGTGGGTTTCTCGCCTTGGATCTACGATGAAGACAAGTGGCCGAGCGGCGCGGCGGGCGGGCGCACCGAGGCGCGCAACCCCGAGCGCAACGTTCAGAAGGCGCTACGCCGTATCGAAAAGGAGGCGGCCGGTCCCGCGGACATCGCCATCGACGCGGCCGGCGCGCGTATCGTCCTCGCGGCCCGGCGCGGAATAGCGGGAGCGCTCGAACCGCAGTCCTTCGTCGATATTACGGCTTTTGCCGGAAAGAGCTGGTCTTGCCCAGAGGGGAACTGGCTTATCCTGGCCTATGTGCCGTTCTCGAAGCCGGGGCACGTGAACTACATGAACGCCGGCACCGTGCGCGATTTCCTCGACATCACGCACGAGGAGTATGCAAAGCGCGCCGGCGCGAACCTCGGCACGCTCATTCCCGGCGTGTTCTTCGACGAGATCGCCAACGACGCCGGGCGCCACAAGGACGAACATCCGTGGACCGAGGAATTCGAGAGCCGCTTTCGCGCGATGAAGGGCTACGAGCTCGCGCCCTTGCTGCCCGCGCTCACGTACGACATCGGCCCGCGGACGCCCATTGTCCGTTGCGATTACTACGACGTTTACGCCACGCTCTACGAAGAAGCGTGGTTCAAGCAAATCGCCGGCTGGTGCGATCAACACGGCATTGAGCTCACCGGTCACACCATCGAGCCGCCTCGGGGATACTTGAGCCAGGGTGACTATTTCCGCACCATGCGCCACCTTCAGATCCCTATGACGGACCACGAGGACTTCCGCTACACCTGGCCTCGCACGATTCGATCCTGGATGCCCAAACAGGTCGCCAGCGTCGCGCACCTCTACGACCGTCCTCGCGCCGGCGCCGAAGCCATGGGTGGCGCGAGCTGGGCCTTCACGCCTGACCTTGCGCGCTACGGGTTTAACATGCTATCCGCCTACGGAGTGGACTTCTTCGCACCGCATCTTTTCCATTACGCGCTCGATCGTCCCGAAAACATGGACGATTGGCCCAACAGTTGGTTTGTCGAGAATCCATATTGGAAGTACTTCAAGACGCTGGCGGATTTGTCCCGGCGCACGAGCTTCATGATGTCCGGCGCGGACAATGTGGTGGAAGCGGCCGTACTCTATCCGCAGACGAATCAATGGGCCGGGTACGGTTCCGGAACGGTCGAGCAAACGGTCCAGATCCTGGTCGAATCGCAGGTGGACGTGGACGTGCTCGATCCGCCCTCGCTGCTCCGGGCCGAGCTTTCAAACGGCGCGCTCTCGGTCGGCAAGATGCGTTACAAGGCGCTGGTCCTGCCGGGCGTCCGGTGCATCCGCCGCGCCGAGGCCGACAAGTTGCGCAAATTCGTACGCGCAGGCGGAACCCTCATCGTACACGACCGCTGGCCCACCGATTCGATGGAGCAAGGCCGCGATGACGCGTATCTCCGTTCGCTCCGCGACGAGGCCTCCGCCATGGGCGTCCGCCCGTGCGCGGTGACGGATACGGCCATTGTCTTGCGCAATACCCTGGATACGGACGTGCGCCTCATCGAGGGCGACCCGTTCGCTTTGCGCTACCGCCACGTCCGCCGCGACGGCAAGGATATCTACTGGTTCGTCAACGGTGGCGCGTCGCCGGCCGCGTGGCGCATCGATGTGCGGGCCACCGGACATCCCACTCTCTGGCAGCCCGAAGATGGCACCATCGAACCCATGAGCCTGTTTACGCGGAGCGGTGACCGGACGGCCTTCGACTTGCAGTTGGACGCGCGCCAAGGCCGGTTCGCCGTTTTCGATTCCTCGCCCTCGCCTCAAGGTGGACTGCGTATCGTCTCGACGAATCTGCTGTCGCCCGTCGCCACGAACGGCGGCGTCCAAGGACTCCTTCCGGCCGGCGAAACGGTGGCGCGCATCGAGGCAAGCCTTGTCACGGACACGGGCGCGCGCGCCATCACAGGCTACACGGCCGCGCCGAACCCGCCGGAGGCCGTGGCGCTGGACGGCGATTGGGAGTTTATCCCCGTTGGCCACGAACTTGATTATGTCTGGAAGACGGACATTCAGTCGGCGGAATTGGAACTGCCCGTCATGCGCACGGATTGGGAACGCGACGCGAACGAACCCCGGCACCTCGCCAATTACGACGACCGCCGCTGGCGCGAGATTAAGGTATTCGATTCCCTGCATCCCGAGGAGGGCGCGCGGCGCTACCGCTCCCGTTGGCAAGGCCGCTTCATCACGTTCAACGACAGCTTCGGCACCGATATCGATCGATTCTTCTTCACGCCGACGATGGGTGGCAAGGGCCTTCGCCTGCGCACGGCGTTCGACCTCCCGTCGACCGATGGGCGTGGCCGCCTGGCGGTGGTCTGCGAGAGCCCGTTCCGCGTCGAAGTCAACGGCGTCGAGTGCGCAACGGCACAGGGCGGGAAGGAAACGCGGGTCGTCGAACTGAGCGGGTTCCGTCAAGGCTCGAACACGCTTGTCATCACCGCCGATGACGCGAAGGCCGTCCTCGCGGAAGGGGAAGTTTCCGCCGTTCGTCTGTTTACCGATAATACTTGGGAGGCCTCGCTGGACGGGAAGAACTGGCTGTCCGCGTGGGAGTACGTCGCACCTCCCGAAGCGCCGTACGCTGAACCGGTACATCCCTTCCGCGCGTCGCTGCCCCACGTCGTGTGGTATCGCCAGGCACTGCCCCCGGGAACGGCCGCCCTTCGGAAGCCGGAGATTGAAGGCGCGTGCGAACTCTGGATCGAGGGCGCTCCCGTGGCCCTGGCCGAGGAATGGACCCCTATCGAGAAACTGAATCGCACGGCCCAACTGGCCCTGCGTGTTCAATTGAGAGAGGGCGATCGCGGCCTGTTGAAGCCCCTGCGGTTCCGCGTCGAAGCCGCCTCGCAGCCGCTCCAATCGTGGACCCAGCAGGGCCTCGAATGGTACAGCGGACGCGCCATCTATCGTCGCGACTTCTCTATCAATGACACGCTGATCTCCAACGGGATGCGTCTGTACCTCGAATTGGGAAAGGTACGCTACTGTGCCGAGATCTGGCTCAACGGCCAGCCGGTCACCACGCGCATCTGGCCCCCCTATCGGGCGGACATCACGAAATTCGCGAAACCGGGAGTAAACCGTCTCGAAATCGTCGTTGCCAACCTGCTGGCCAACCGCATGCGCTGGGATATTTTCGACGATGCCCGCGGCAGCCTGGCACAACGCAAATGGCACGACGATATGCTTTTTCGGGAGGCGCAGTGCCTCGAGTCCGGCCTCCTGGGCCCGGTGCGTGTGCTGCCTTGCCGGCCCGTGACCGTCTCGCTGGCGGCTCGATAAGAGACGGCCCACGCACGGCGTTCGATCTTGGTGTTTTTCCGGAAATGTATTGACATTGGCGGACATTTGGGCCTATATTGTCCCCCATTCGTCCTTAATGGGGGAGTACGGCAGCAGTGCAATTGCAAGTCAAGGATGTCGCGAAGCTCTTCAGTGTGTCCGAGAAGACCATTTATCGATGGATCGATCAGGAAGGGCTGCCGGCATTTCGAATCAACAAACAATACCGGTTCAACCGGGTCGAGATCCTGGAGTGGGCCACGGCGCGAAAGGTGAATGCCTCGCCGCAACTAATGCGCGCACCCGAGAGCGAAGAGGATGCGTTGCCCGAT
>JAVEWL010000512.1:0-4382 GCA_034004565.1 FCB group bacterium
ACACTTCAAGCAACGAACGGCGGACAATTGTGGATTTTGGTTTAGGCATACGCTTGGCTTTCGGTTTTGTGGCCTCTGCTTCGCGGGCAGCGCGAATGCGTTCTAGCAGGACGGAAGCGGGTTCGTCTTTCGGGTCTTGCGGAATGAGCTTGCCGGCGAACGCCTCACGCAGAAGCGATTGACGGGTGGTGCGAGCACGATCAAGTTGCCGATTGAGAGTGGCGACCAACCGGTCTGCAGCCATCAAGCGGCTCTCGACTTCGCGGACGATTACCTCCTGCTCCGCCAATGGAGGAAGCGGTAGCGGGAGATCTGCCAATCCCGAAAGCGAGACGTTGTATTGCCCCGCTGTTGTTGCTGCGCGTGATCGGATTGCTAAACGCAGAACGTCGCTACCCCATGTGAGTGACACCCACGACCAGAGGCTTTCATCGCCAACAAGGCGAAAGCGAATGAGGTAACTGGCAAAACTGCATTTCCTCTGCGGTGTGGCTATGGCGATAGCGGCACGTCCAATCAGGTCTACGCTGCCATTGGTGCGAATGAGCAGAAGATCGCCGGGAGTGACGAAATCTTCCTCCGAAACGTCTTTGGAGTTAGTCGCGAATTTCAGATCCGCGAAGTCGAGTTCACGATTGCGAATATTCGGTATTCGAAGGACAGCCGGGCCTTTCGCCTCGTAGGTGCATTTCACCGATGTTCCGTAACCCGAAGTCCAGCCAAGCTGATCGATGCTGACTGAAGCCCATCCCCTTGGAAGCTTAGGCAAAGAATTGGGTTTTGGCAGCTCAGGCTCTAAGTAACGTCTCTTCCACTTGTCGTCTTTGGGTGGTTTGCCGGCGGCGTGGAGGCGTTTGAGTTCGGCTTCTTCCCAAAGGGCGCGGCGTTCTTGGAGCAGGCGCTTGAGGAGTTGTGCTCCGGTTTCGTCGGGCTTGTGGGTTTTGCGCCAGTCGCGGGTGAGTTCGCCGGTGACGGCGGCGTGGAGGACGGCGGCGCGGTAACGCTTGAGCCGTTCCAGGGCGCGGCGCGCGGCGGCTTCGCCCGCAGCGACCCGCGAGAGCAACGCGTCCAGTTTGGCCACAATCCGCTCTTGCTCACGAGATGGCGGGAGCGGAATCGGCTGCGCGAAGACGTCCTTATCTCTGACGGCCGGATAGCTTGAGCCGCTTTGAAGCGCGTGAAGCGGTTGCAGGAAATCCTCAGACAAAACCCGAAAGAAAAGGAACTGCGAAGATACGCCTTCGGCGGCCCGAATCACTGTGAACCCCGTTGAAGCAACCGGATTTGGATAATCACGGTCGATACGGGCGATTTTCTTCAGGTAGGTGCGGACAGTGGAAAACAGAATGTCGCCAGTTCGAGCAACCTGCCGCGCCCGGCTGGGCGCTTCGCGCCCCGTCACCGTCTTGGTCTCGGCGATGCGGTTGGTTTCATTGTCGATGCCACCAATGTCGAAGTAAGTGAACTCGTCACTCGGTGTGCTCGATGGTTGAAGCGTGGCGACTGGGGCGCAGACTTCACCCAGCGTCGTCTTCACCCATCCTCTTGGTAGTTTGTCAGGCATTGATCAGTGGCCTCATGCAGCGAGAGCGGTGTTGAGTTCTTCGAGCAACGTGGGCAGGCGTTCTTTGCCGAACAGGGCAAGAGCGCGTGGTAGGCCGCCTCGGGATTTCAGCGTGCCATGGTCGAGGTCATCGGTCTCCAGCGCGGCGTTTGCGCCTATCTCGGCGGCGATGTGCGCGAGAAAGGTGCGTTGCTCGGAGGTGAATGGTTTGCCGGCGGCCGTTTCCTGATGGGTGAGCCAGTCCTGGAATCGTTGCCGCGCGAGTTCGGGGAATGGTGCGAGTTCGGCCTGTTGCCCGGCGGCAAAGCGGACGAGGGAGATGAGATTGGTTAGCGCTTCGCCGGGTTCTGCCGTTCTGACGCGATCGGCGCGCAGGCGGGCGTAGCATTTCCAGACTTCCGCCGGGGCAAGGTGATACGCGCTGCCTTCCATGGCCGTGGCGAGTTCCCGAATGAGTTCGTAGGTGAGATGCCGTTTCGCGTGGGGGCGGTTGTAAATAATCTGGAGGGCGAGGATGCGATCCTGGTGCTCGGCCAGAAACTGCTCAAAATTGTGGATGTAGCCGCGCGCCTTTTCCTCGTCGTAACCCGTGCCCTCGATGATGGTGTCTGGGCTGAGGTGGTCCACAGTGATTTCAGCGCGGGACTGCAACTCGACGAGCAGCGTGCGTAGGTCGGGGTCGTGAAAGGGTTTGACAGCGGCTTCCTTGAGCGCGGTGGCGGCGGCTTCGGTCTGCGTGGCAGTTGGCTCGGCATCGGCACGGAGGCCGTTCGCGCGGCGGGCTTCCGCTACCTGCAAATCGAGATCTACGCTCTCGCCGAGCGGCTTGGCGAGTTCGGCGGGGATCTTCCCGCACTGGGCGCGGACGCGTTCCCGGTCGGCGGGTTCCAGGGCCGCATCGAGTCGGAGCAGACGGCTGGCGAGGGAGGAAAGAGTCTGGTCGGTACGATTGCCACGCGCGACTTTCTCCAAGAGCTTCTCGAAGGAGACGTTGGGCGCGCGTTCGAGGGGTTGGGAGGCGGACTTGGTGCTTTTGGTGACGCCCACAGCATCCACCAGCACGAAATGGGTCTTGGCCTTGGCGTCGGGCGTGACGGTTCGGAGTTCATGCGGATCAATGACGCGCGTGCCGCGACCTTTCATCTGTTCGTAATAGACGGCGGAGCGGACGTCGCGCAGGAACATGACGACTTCGAGCGGCTTGATGTCCGTGCCGGTGGCAATCATGTCCACAGTGACGGTAATGCGGAGTTGCGGCGAGGTGCGGAACTCGGCAATGAGGTCTTCGGCGGTCTTCTTGCCGCCAGAGCGGTAGGTGATCTTCTTGCAGAAGTCGTTCCCCTCGCCAAACACGTCACGTACGATGTCCACGATGCGGTCGGCATGGGCGTCGTCTTTGGCGTAGATGAGGGTCTTGGGAATCCAATCGCCGCTGCGGTGCGGAAACATTTTGGTGAAGAGCGCGTCGCGGAAGTGGGTGATGACGGTGCGAACCTGGGTGTCAGACACGACCGAACGGTCGAGTTCCCGGCCCTGCCAGGTGTAATCGTCCTTGAGCTTTTCCCAGCGTTTGCGGCGGGTGCGACGCTCGATCTTTTCCAGATGGTTGCCGCGCTCTACCGTCGCGCCACCCTCTGTCAGTTTCGTGCGGATGCGGTAGATGTCGTAACCGACGTTTACCTTGTCGAGCACGGCCTGTTCGTGCGTGTAGGAGGAGACGAAATTTTGGTTAAAGAAACCGAGCGTATGCGGCGAGGGCGTGGCGGTGAGACCGACATGAAAGGCGTCAAAGTAATCAAGTACGCCTTTCCAGAGGTTGTAGATGGAGCGGTGGCATTCATCGATGATGATGATGTCGAAGGTCTCGGGCGGGAGCGTGGGATTGTAAACGACGGGGCGAGGCTCGTCGGTGTCGCCGCTGGCTTCGTAGGTGGAGCGCTCGTCGTCGGCATCGTCAATCGCCTTGCCGGTTAAGGCAGAGTAGAAGCGCTGAATGGTGGAGATGACGACCTTGGCGCGCGGTTCGAGGGAGATGCCGTCGAGGCGCTGGACAATGTATTCGTCCGTAAACCGGCGCTGGGTGTAGGGGCTGTGCCAGAGGTCGAACTCGTTCTTGGCCTGTTTGCCGAGATTGGCGCGGTCCACGAGGAAGAGGATGCGATGCGCGCCGCCGAATTTGATGAGCCGGTAGCACTCGGTCACTGCCATCCAGGTTTTGCCCGCGCCGGTGGCCATCTGAACGAGGGCACGCGGGTGCTGGCGGGCGAAGGATTTTTCGAGGCCGTTGACGGCGTCGATTTGGCAATCGCGCAATCCGCCAGCATGGAGCGGTGGGAAGTTCTTGAGACGGGCGCGGAGCGTATCCTTTTGCTCAACCAAGGAACGGAGCGTTTCGGGGCGATGTACTGAGAAGACAAACCGCGAGCGGGAGTGGGGATCGCGCAGGTCGCGGACGCGGTATTCCTCGCCGTTGGATTCGTAGGTGAACGAGAGAGGCCCCCCCCAACTCTGGAAATCGGTGAGCGCTGCGCGGGCGTAGAGTTCGGATTGTTCAGCGACACCGACGAGCGGCGTGCTGGCGGCCTTGGCTTCGAGCACGCCGAGGGCTTTGGCATCCACGAACAGCATGTAGTCGGCAAAGCCGCCTTCCACATCTGTCTCGCAGAGGGCAACCCCGGGGCCAGCGTGCAGATTGAGGTGGCGCTTGTCCTGAACAAGCCACCCGGCGGCCGTCAACTGACGGTCGATAGCGCGGCGGGCTACCTGTTCAGGGGTATCAGGCATGGTTGTCGTCCTTGTTCCAGTTGTCCTTCGCTCC
>JAVEWL010000513.1:0-4379 GCA_034004565.1 FCB group bacterium
TTTTCGATCTGGGCGACCTTGTTCAGGTTGAGATCGTTGGTGACGATCTTCGCCGAAAACTGGCGCGCCAGGCGCACCAGCTTGCCGTCGACTTCGTGCACATCCAGCGGATCGTCTTCAATCACCTGGATCTCGACGCCGCTCGTGGGTTCCTGAAGCTGGTGCAGGATGTCGAGGCCGCGGCGGCCGCGCGCGCGCCGGAGCACGTCCGCGGAGTCCGCAATGGCCTGAAGCTCGCGCAGGATGAAGCGCGGCACGATGAGGGTGCCCTCGAGGAAGCCCGTCTTGCACACTTCCGCGAGCCGGCCATCGATGATGACGCTCGTATCGAGCAGCTTCATGCCCGGGCTCTCGAGGTGGCGCCGGCGAACCGCGTTTACCAGCGACTCCCAGTTCGACGCGCGCGTCAGGCCCAGCGTGATGCCGATGAACGCGAAGATCAGCACGAAAGACGTCACCAGGAAAGTCGAGAAATACGGGTTGGCTCCCAACGACGGGAACGTCATCAAAATGTAGCGCGCCAACGCATAGCCCACCGTGATCGCGAGCACGATGGCCACGACCGCCGGCGAGATGCGCTCGAACAGCTCCTGGGAGATTCGCATGACCAGGAAAATAACGCCCGCCGAAACGACGAGCCCGATGATCCCTCCCATGACAATCCACATGTATTGACGGGGATGCTGATCCGGCAACAGAAACGAGGCCCAGATTACGCCCATGATGATGCACGCCAAAATGAAGAACGCGCGTAACAATTTAAGCGCCATGTCGGTCTCCCAGAATAAATAGGAATGTATGTATGAGCATAATATGAATCACGCACACGGCTCAAGTAAGCCGATGCAACGCTCCGCAACGGTCACCAGCGACGGCAGACAGGTCGCCGCGGCTTCCGTTGAAGCGGGATCCTCCAAAACAAGCGCGAGTCCCAGGACCTTCAGTCCCGCCTGCACGCCTACGATCACCTCCGCCACGCCGCCGTTGCCGGCCGCGTCGGCGCCCAGCATCCGCATGGCCCGGAGATCGTCGTTCGTTCCGGGAAGGCATCCCGGCGCATCGAGGTATACGCCTCGATGCGCCGTGAGGCCCTTTGCCGTCGCCGCGGCTTCGGCGGCCGCCTGAAGCGCCGCGTCGTAGGGCGCGCCCAGGTCCAGAAAACACGGTCCCAGCCGCGGATCGTCCAACGCCGTGAGCGGGTTCGTTCCGGTGGCGTTGATGTGGTCCGTCCACACGAGCAGGTGGCCCGGCCGCAGCCGCGGATGGACCCCGCGCGCCGCCGCGCCGACCACGAGCATCCGCGTGCCCAGGGCCCCGGCCACACGCACCGACAGCACCGCGTCGTCACCCACAATGGCAACCGTACGCCCCGCCATCCGGCCATACACGAACGGCGCAGGGTGTATCGGCAGCCCGTATCCGCTCCGGTACTCTCGAAAGATCGGGCCCGCCAGCAAGGCCACGGGGACTTCGGCACCCTGCTCGCGCAGCAACCGCGCCGCGGCGGCTATGTAGTCGTAATCGGCTGCCACGGCAATCCCGCTGTTTGGGCTTTCGACTGTGGGGAAGCATTCAACTGGTTGTGCGACAACGATTTACTCTCGGGTTGCCTCCTGGAGGATCGCTTTGACTCTCTGCTCGGTAATCCCGGCCACGGACACGACTTTATCACGTGACTTGTCGCCCCGCACCACACGTACCGACGCACGAGGAACGCCAAAGACCTCCGCCAGGAACACTCGCAGGGCCTCGTTCGCGGCCCCTTCGACCGGCGGCGCCGTCAGCGCGACTCGAATCCGACCGTCCGGCTCAACAACCAGCGCATTTCGTGAGGCCCGCGGTTGTACGCGCACCGTCACCAAGATGCCGCTACCCTTCCCCATATTCGATAGGACCGTTCGTTAGGTACCTTGGTGCCAAACGCCGAAATTGCGGAACTTCCTGCGCCGCTTCTCGACGGTCCACAGACCCTTCTGGCACCCATCCAGAAAGCGCCTGAGTTCTTCCCGCAGGATTTCGGCCGCGCCCACGGGGTCGCGATGCGCCCCGCCGGGCGGTTCCGGCAGCACCACGTCCGCCACCCCCAACTCCTTGAGTTCACCGGCGGTTACGCGCAACGCCGACGCGGCCAGCTCCTTCTTCTCGACGTCGCGCCAGAGAATCTCGGCGCAACGTTCGGGGGGACAGATTACATATATCGCATGCTCGAGCATCGCCAGCCGGTCGGCCACCGCCACCGCCAGCGCGCCGCCGCTGCCTCCTTCGCCCAGAACGACGGAGAGGATCGGGGTCTTGATCGCCATCATCCGGCGCAGGCTCGCGGCAATCAGCGGACCTTGCCCGTGGGCCTCGGCCTCGATGCCGGGATGGGCCGCGGGCGTGTCCACGAAGGTGACGATGGGCATCTTGAACCGTTCGGCCATCTCGAAGGCCCGCATGGCCTTGCGATAGCCTTCCGGATGCGCCATGCCGAAATTGCGCTTCACCTTCTCTTCGGTGGTAACGCCCTTCTGCTGGCCCACGACCATGATGGTCTGGTCTTCGAAACGGCCGATGCCGGCCACCATGGCCGGGTCGTCGCCAATGGCGCGGTCGCCGTGCAATTCAATGAAATCGTCGAGGAGCCGCGCGGTGTAGTCCAACATGCGCGGCCGCTGGGCATGCCGGGCCAATTGCACCCGCTGCCAGGGCGTCAGGTTCGCGAAGACGGTCTGCCGCTCGCGATCAAGCTCGTCCCGCAGCGCGCCGCGCTCCTCATCCGTTTCGGTTTTCTCGATGCGCAGTTCCAATTCGAGGATGGCCCGCTCGAAAGGCAGGCACTGATCCAACGTGGAGCGCCCTTTGTTCTTTGGTTCAAACACTGTTCATTTACCTCGCCAGCGGGGAGAATGCAGCAGTCGCGTGCCGTCTTCTTCACCCCGTTCAGCGTCTACTCTAGCACAATGCTAAGCGGGATTTCCCGCTAAAAAAGCCCTCTGCCTGCCGGGGATATGGAGGCGCGGCGCAGTGAGACTCGATGCCGCCCGACACAGCGAAACCCTCACCTGAAACCCCGTGCGCAGCTACTATGCCCAAGGGAGGGAAAAAGTTCCGCTTTGACACCCCGACTCCCCGATTCGGGAGGCCGGCTTGGACGGTACGGGTGCGGGGGTGGGAGGGAACAGGAAGGAATCGGCGGCGGCGGTCCGTCGAAACGACGAGAAACGCCCGCATAAGCCTAACGAACGAGGCTTTTCATGAGCGGAGTTCCTTCCAGGGACAGATAGGGCCGTTCAGCCTTGAATCGCCTGAAATGTCGGCCAACTAAGTACTGAACCGCTCCAGGGTGTAAACTTGTGCAAGTGGACGGTGTGGCAGGCCTCGGGAATATTTCGGAGGGCGAAAAATGCGACTGGGTGGACCGGTTTTCGGCGACACGGCAACTCCGGAGAAGTGGGTCGAAGGCGTGCGTCGCCACGGTTATGGCGCCGCATACTGTCCCGTGGACGAGAAGGCCCCCGAGGATGCCGTGCGCGCCTATGAGACTGCGGCGCGAGAGGCGAATATCGTCATCGCGGAGGTCGGCGCGTGGAGCAATCCGCTGGATCCCGATCCCGCGAAGGCCGCCTCGGCCCTGGCGCAGTGCAAGGAGAAGTTCGCACTCGCGGATCGCATCGGGGCGCGATGCTGCGTGAACATTTCGGGCTCGTGCGGCGAGCCCTGGGACGGGCCCCACGCGGACAACCTCACGCAGGACACGTTCGACCGGATCGTGGCGTATGTGCGCGACATTGTCGATACGGTGAAGCCGCTGCGGACCTTTTACACGCTCGAGCCAATGCCGTGGATGTATCCGGATTCGGCGGACAGCTACTTGGCGTTGCTGAAGGCTATTGACCGCGAGCGGTTCGGCGTGCACCTCGATCCCGCGAACCTGTTGTGCAGTCCGCAGCGGTATTACGGCAGCGGCGCGCTGATTCGCGAATGCTTCGAGAAGCTTGGGCCGCACATCCGTAGCTGTCATGCGAAAGACATCGCGTTGTCGACCAGGCTGACGACGCACCTGGACGAGGTGCGCGCGGGGTTGGGCGGCATGGATTACCGGGTGTTCCTGCGCGAGCTCGACAAAATGGACGGCGACATGCCGCTCATGCTCGAGCACTTGAGCACGCCGGAGGATTACCACCTGGCGGCAGAGCATATTCGCGGAGTGGCGAAGGCTGAGGGATTGGTACCACTTTAGCCGAATGCCGGGCGGGGTCTTTCCGGGTGGGATCGACGCGAAAGCCTGCCCCCTCACCCATTGCTTTGTGGCACCCCCAAGCCGGCTTCATGGCTTGGGGGTGTGGGTAAGCCAAAGCCTCTACTTTGCTGGAGTCTTTTTCCCTCTCCTTGGGGAG
>JAVEWL010000514.1:0-4368 GCA_034004565.1 FCB group bacterium
GAGGGTGCGGACGTAGTCGGTGATGGTGTCGCGCTCGTCCATGAACTTGGCGTCTGCCTGGATGAGGCCGATGAGCTGGTCGCGGCTCATTTTCAGCTTGCCCGGGGTCTCATTGGAGAACCGGGCGAGCAGGGCCATGATGTAGTCGTAATCAATGTCGGCGGAGGCGAAGAGGACGAACTCGAAGTCTAGCTGGTCGACGGCGGGAACAGGTTCCTTGCCTGCTTTGCCCTGCTCCGCGCGGAGGCGTTGGGCGGTCTCGAGGTACACGCCGCGGAAGGCGTTGAGCTGATCCCTGGGCAGAAGCTGGTCGATGGCGGCTTCGGCCTCGGGCGGGAGGTCGGTGTATTGGTCGAGCTGGGTCTTGAGGCGCTGGACCTCGCGGAAGCGCTCGATGAAGGCGGCGCGAGCCTCGTCGCCGCGCAGGGCGGGGACGGACTCGGGCTTCGGGTCGAGCCCCTGCGATTGCATGAAGTCGCCGAGCTTGCCGAGCGCGACCTTGAGTTTCTCGACGACCTTGGGGGCAGGTTCCACGAGCCAGATCTCGCGGGCCTGCGTGCCGCTATCCACGCCGGAAAAGAGGATGACAGCGGCGTCCACGGCGGCCTGCTGCTGGCGGAAGTCGAGGATCTGGCCGTGGGGCTTGGTGGCGTTGAGGACGCGGTTGGTGCGGGAGAATGCCTGAATGAGGCCGTGGTGCCTGAGGTTCTTGTCCACATAGAGGGTGTTGAGGTACTGCGAGTCGAAGCCGGTGAGGAGCATGTCCACGACGATGGTGACGTCGATCTTCTCGGCGCCCTTCTTAGGGAGGTCGGCGTTGGGAAACTTCTGGTCCTTGATGCGCTTCTGGACGTCCTGGTAGTAGAGATCGAACTCGCCGACGGTGTGGTTGGCTCCGTAGCGGGTGTTGTAGGCTGCGATGATGGCGCGGAGGGCGGCCTTCTTGCGATCGGGATCCTTCTCGTTGTCCTCCTTTTCCTGTGGGAGGTCCTCCTGGAGCTGCCGCACGTCGGCGTCGCCGTCGGCGGGCGGGGAGAAAACGCAGGCGACTTTGAGCGGAACGAAACTGGGGTCGGCGTCCTGCCAATCGGCCTGAATGTCCTGGAAGAGCCCATGATACTCGATGGCGTCATCAATCGAGGCGGTGGCGAGGAGGGCATTGAAGCGGCGGGCGTGGGTGGCCGCATCGTGCTTGGCGATGATGGCCTCGATGATCGCGCGCTTGTCGCCGAGTTGGCTGGGCCGCGAAGCAACATCGCCTTCCGGGCGAAAGTAATCCACATGGAAGCGGAGGACGTTCTTGTCCTCGATGGCATGGGTGATGGTGTATTTGTGCAGCTCGCGCTGAAAGGTATCGACGGTCGTACGAAAGGACGCCTGATTGTCCGCGATCTGAACGCGGGAGGCGTTCTCCTCGAAAATGGGCGTGCCGGTGAAGCCGAAGAGCTGAGCGCGGGGAAAGAAGTCCTTGATGGCCTGGTGGTTGTCGCCGAACTGGGAGCGGTGGCATTCGTCGAAGATGAAGACCAAGCGCTTGTCGCGCAGCAATTCGAGGCGCTGGGTGAAGGTCTCGCGGCCCTGGGTTGCCCGCTGCCGGTTGCGCTTGCTGTTTTCGTCGAGGGCGAGGCCGAGTTTCTGAATGGTGGTGACAATGACCTTGTCGGCCATGTCCTCGGAGAGCATGCGGCGGACGAGGGTAGCGGTATTGGTGTTCTCCTCGACACAGCCCTCCTGGAAGCGGTTGAACTCCTCGCGGGTCTGCCGGTCGAGGTCCTTGCGGTCCACGACGAAGAGGCATTTGTCAATGCCGGGGTTGTCCTTGAGAAGGGTGGAGGCCTTGAACGAGGTGAGGGTCTTGCCGCTCCCCGTGGTATGCCAGATGTAGCCATTGCCACAATCCTGTTCGATGCAGCCGACGATGGCCTCGACGGCGTAAATCTGGTAGGGCCGCATCATGAGCAGCTTCTGCTCACTCTGGACGAGAACCATGTAGCGGCTGATCATGCGGCCGAGCGTACACTTCTGGAGGAATCGGTCGGCAAAGTCGGCGAGATGGGCGATGGGCTTGTTGTCGCGGTCGGCGAAGCGATAGACGGGGAGGAACTGCTCGTCGGCGTTGAAGGCGAAGTGCCGGGCGTTGTTGTTAGCGAAATAGAACGTCTCGGTGCGGTTGCTGACAATAAAGAGCTGAATGAAGCAGAGGAGGGTGCGGGTGTAGCCATTGCCAGGGTCGTTCTTGTATTCGACGATCTGCTCCATGGCACGGCGTGGGCTGACGCCAAGGGTCTTGAGCTCGACCTGGGCGACGGGGACGCCGTTGATGAGAAGGATGGCGTCGTAGCGATGATGGCTGTAATCGGTGTTGATGCGGAGCTGGTGGACGACCTCGAAGTCGTTCTTGCACCAATCGCGGATGTTGACCAGGGTATAGGAGAGGGGGGTGCCGTCGTCGCGGGTGAAGTCGTTCTTCTCACGGAGCACGCGGCTGGCGGCGAAGACATCGGGGGTAATAAGCTCGTCAAGGAGACGCTGGAACTCGCCGTCAGTGAGCGTGACGCGGTTCAGTGCCTCGAACTTCTGGCGGAAGTTGAGTTCGAGGGCGGCGCGGTCGCGAATGTCGGGGCGTATGTTGTACTTGAGACCGGACAACTTTTCGAGGAACTCCTCTTCGATGTCTCGCTCCCTAATAACGCGGGCCTTGGGCACCGGGTGTTGTGAGTATGTAATGCCAGAGGAGGTGGGCATGATGGGGCCTATTGGCGTTATGTATGCTCAATGGCGGATCCGGGCGACTGGGAATGTGGCATTCACGTAGTCTGGGAAGATAGCGTTGAGCGGGCTGTTTGCAACGGATCGCTTTGTGGCTCCGTTCATTTTCCTGCCAGCATGGCCTTGATTTCCTCTGGGGAGTAGGAGCGCTGGGCGGGGAAGTGGTAGATGGGGATGCCGACGGTCTGCATGACTTGATCGAGGAATTGGTCGCGTTCCTGGCGGTCGGGCCGACGATGAGACTTGTCATCAAGTTCAATGACAAATTGGACGGCCATGGTCTTGGGATCGCAGGCAACGAAGTCGAGGTGCTTCTTCAGGATTTTGTTCAGCGCGGTTTGTCGTGCAGAGTTGTCCAGTCCGGAGCGGACATTGACGACATCCGCCAGTCGCACCTTGCCAATGATGCGGACCTGCCTTCCCCCCGCCTGGTCAAGCGCGGCCAGGAAGGCCGACTCGGTCGCGGTGAACAGGGACGGCTCCTTCTCGTAGGGGAAGTCCTTCGATTTCTCCTCGCCAGCCCCGGCCATCGTCTTGACGACAACGACGACGATGCCCAGCACCACCAAGACGCCAATCAGTAGCAACATGGAACCAGGCATTGGGTGGCCTCCTTATGCCGACCGAACATATTCCTCGTATCGTCGCCCGAGCAGATCTGTATTCGGACGCAGGTTCTTCTGCCGGGGCAAGTAGATCCTTGACTCATGGATGCCTTGCAGGCCATGGCGAAGCATGGGGCCATCGGACTCGTTGAGGATGGCTGGCTTAACCTCGACCGTGTAATCGGGGCGGATGCCGAAGAGGTTGTTGTCGAAGGCCGCATGGTGGAGCTTGCAGAGAGAAAGTCCGTTGGGGACGACCGGGGCCCCATCGGGCTGGTTGTCCGCAATGATATGGGCGGCATCCAGCAGTTCGCGATGCCGGAGATTGCAGAGTGCGCACTGTTTTTCGTAGGCAACAAGCACACGCTCCCTGAATTCTTGCTGGTGGAGCCGCCGAAACACGGCGGTGCGAAGGTACTTCTTTTCAATCTCAGGAGCGGATGAGTAGTCGGCAGCTTGATATTGTCTTTGTTCAGCAGCCTCAGCATTGGCCAAGTCAACCAGCACGCGGAGTCGGCCGGGATTGTCATCAATGATGGTGACCGGCCAATAGGCGTGGTATATGCCCGGGAGCGGGCTGTGAAGATAGATCAAGGGAATCCCGTGGCGCTTGAGCTCGCGCAAGCCGATGTTGTCTGGGTGCTCGGGATTGGACCCCCGGTAGCTGTAGGAGAGCAGACCAGTTGCCTCGTCGCGGAGGTCAGGATATGGCCCGCGGCTGGTGGTGGTGATGGTCAACGGCAGAGCCATTCCGGCGGGCTTGAAGATGCCCTGGGGGCCGACCAACCGAATATGCCCGTCCTGATAAGGCATGCCGACGGCCAACAGCGAACGCGGCAACGCTCCGTCATGGACGCGGTCCTGCACCGCAAGCCAATCAAAGACGGCCTTGCGAATGGCATAGTCGGCGACATCGCGGTTCATTGTCCGATCCACTCCTGACAGAAAATCATCATCAATACCCCCACATCTTCCGGTGCCGCGCCAGGAATTC
>JAVEWL010000515.1:0-4363 GCA_034004565.1 FCB group bacterium
TAACGCGGTTTAACGCGGCCTTGCCGGATTCATAGCCATCAATCGAGCCGATGCCATTGCCAGAGGCAATGATTTTTCCATCACGTTCCACGTGCCAGTTTTTGCGCGGCGGGTTGGCCTGCCACGTGACACCAAACTCCTGCAGGTACTGGACGGTCGTGTAGACCCGTTTGCCCACCACCTGCCCACCGTCGAAGCCGTAGTCAATATCTACGACCAAGACGGCGTCCTCTTTAGTTGCCACGCCGTGCCATCTCGCCGGCGCGTAGTAGTCCGAACGGGCATCGGAACGATCTTCGGTGTACCCGTGGATTGTCCAGCCCAATTTCCGGAGCTCGTCTGCGAGCGCGGCCTTGCCACGCTCTTTCTGATACCAGTTGCTCATGTTGCCTCCTCAATGATTTAGAGGAGACCTCCGTCAACACTGCCCCTTTGCGGGGAGTGACGGAGATCTCCCGCAAAGGAATACGGCGCTACCCCCAGGCATGAAGCCCGTGGGTAGTCCAGGTGAGTTTGTTCTGCTACGGAAAGCAGAGGAGTACGCACAGCGCGTAGGGTGGGGGATTAGGGAAGTCGTGAGGAAGTGTGGTGAAACACTTCCTCACGACAACAACTTGAGGCTAGAGCCTCCAACTTGCCCTTAAATCAGGGCTAGGCTGCTTTCGATACTGCTTCCCCCAAACAAGCACAGTTGTCTGGGGGGATGATGTTTTGCCAACCATTCCCTGGCATCCTGGATATTGAGCATGAAATCCAACGTGGGATCAAGCCGGGTCCAGTGTTCCCACCGCAAACAGGCGATTCCCCATGCGACGAATTCGCGCAATTCCTCTTTATCTTCATCGGTGGGGGTTTCCCAGTCCCATCCCTGTTCATAGACGAGTTCGTCTATGACAGGGTACAGGGCGTCGATCCTGTGCGGGGAAACCCGCGCCAGGACGCGCCGGGCGCCGGCGTCTATGATCTTCTTGCGTTCCACCGCCCATAGGTGGGAGGCTTCAGCAATCAAGTCTTGCGGCCTCGTGGGTCGCAACCCAGAACGCTCAAGGCGCAAGCTTTGCGCCGCCTCGGTTAGCGCCTCTTCGGCAGTCTTCCGGCTAACCGGGCGCTTCATTGGTGGTGTTGCCATGTAGTCGGTCAGTGGGTCGGACACGCCAGGGCCTCCTTAACCTCCTCGTCGGGAGACGGGAGAGTCGAAAGTGTCAAGCAGGTCTTGGATCTCTACCTGCAGCTCCTCAAGCAGGGTTACAACCTGCTGGGGACCGTGGCCGCTGGCCGGGTACTTTCCAAAGGGGGTGTCGTTGAATCCGGCGATGATAAGGGTCTTTCCTTCGAGACGCAGGGTTGCCTCCGTCTGGTAGAGAACGTTTCCCTCATCATCAGCCAGAACGTCCAAGCTCACTGTAAGCACGCCGCCTTCTTCTTTGACGACGTGCATCCCAGAGGTGACGTTGATGGCGTTCCTGACTTCAGCCATGTAGGCTTCGGCCTGGATTTCTTTTTTGGGGGCCGCTTCTTCAACCTTGAACAACTCGACGCTCTCGGTGGGGTCTCCACCGAAGTCCTCCGCGTCCCAGACGTGGGCGGTAACCGCCCCGTCGTAGAACTCGACAAGGACCTGGCTGGTGTCCTCGCCCTTTGCGTTTTCGACAGTGATTGTCGCGCCGTAGCTATCCAGTTCGACGTCGGCTTTGACACGTTCTGTGCCTTCCCGCAGGCCATCGTGCCAGCGTTCGATCATTTTGAGCGTGGCTTTCCGCCACGGCAGCTTATCCGGTTCGACGCCGGCCTTGATCAGCCGGTTCGCCGTATCCTTGAGCAGGGTCAGGTACTTGAGGCGCGCCTGGCGCTCCTCGTGGTCTTGCGCTGCGTCGGCTTGCTCCGTTTGGAGCGTCGCCTCGTCCAAGATCCAGGCAAGCCATTCTCCTGGCGTCTCTGGGGGCGAGAAGCCTCCGCAGGCCGCTCGGTCTTTGATGTCCGTGCGGATTGCGACGGGGATGCGGAAAGGATCTGCCTGGCTCGCTGCTGCCAGGGCCGCATCCAGAGAAGCAAAGCCCTGACTGCGGGCAAATGTCTCCAGTTTATCCATCATTGTGGCGATTTCTCGCTCCAGGATTTCGAGTGCAGTTGGGTCAACCATGCTGCACCTCCCCGGTCTTGAACAACTCGACAGATACGGTGGGATTGTCCCCGTAGTCGGGGTCACCACCGTATCCCTCTGCGTCCCAGACGCGGGCAGTTACTGCCCCGTCGTAGAACTCCACGAGGACTTCGGCGGCTACGCCGGAGGAATCGGCTTCCACCGTTATCGTCACGCCGGAGTTGTCCAGCGTGACGTCGGCTTTGACCCGCTCAGGGTTGTTCCCGTCACACCAGCTCCGGGTCAGTTTGGCAGCCTTTTCCCGCGGCACAAGTTCATCACTGTAACTGTAGGGCGGATACAGAGGGTACGCCAAGGCGTCCTTGTATCCCTCTCCGTCTGACAAGGAGATGGTATCTCCATTGTCCGGCGCCCACCGCAGTTCCGCGTCGCAATGCGACTGCATCGCCTTTACCACTTCGTTGAACGGCAGGTAGACGTGGTCGCCCACTATGCCGCCCTGCAAAAAGATCACCAGGTAGTCCACGGGTGGGACCAGTCGTGCCTTTTCCTTTTCCACGGCCTCAGTTGCCTCAGTGATGATCTCACTGTCCCAACCGCGTTCTGCGGCCAGGGTCAGGAAGGGCTGCGGGTCGCACCCCATCTTGGTGAGCCATACTGCCGTGGCAGGGATTCCCAGCTGTCGTTCTCCGGCCCAGGTGGTGTCCGAGCCGCTCTGCTCATAGGGCAAGGCCGCCGCGATAGCAACCCCCCAATCCTTGCGTCGTTTTTGATATTCGTGGGGGGTGTGTCGTGGATTAACCTTAATGGTCGCAACCACGACTTCTCCTGCGTACAGCCAGAAGTCTGCTGCGGTATACAAAAAGTCGCGTGCATCAACTAACTTGATCATAGGTCTCCTTCATGGTAATTGAGACGGAGACCAGCAATGCGCCCCTGGTGGGAGCAATGCTGGCCCCCGCCAGGGTGAATATAACTTTGTTTCGGGTGGTGATGTAACCAGGTCTTACGCGCTCTGATATTGCGCCTTAGACCACACGGCCAGATGCGCGTCCTCGCCCGGTTCCATCTCCGCCATTGCCTTCCGCGCCTCGTCCTCGGTTTCGTACATCCCCCGAGAAGTACGGACGCGATTATCGTAGTCGTTCAGCTCTACGATGATATAGAAGTCTTGGCCTGTGTAAGATTTGATTTCCATTGGATCATCCTCCTGTAGTTTTGCATTGACACCGCGCTTGGCGGTTAACATTGATGAATTGGCGTTAATGGCGGCATACACTGTCCACCACCCCCGCGCACTTTCGATGATAGGTTCCTCCCAGCCCCTTTCGACCGCGAGGGCCAGAAGCTGTTCTGGGTTTTCACCTACCACCTCGATGAACCACCGAACTGCCTCTTCCAGGCTAGTCCAGTGGCTGTACCCAAACTCCGTAACCAAGACGGCCCGGTCTTGCCGCCAACGCCGTTGGCCTGGGTGACGCGGCTTGATGGTGAGAGTTGCAAAGACGTCCCCCCCGCTGGCGCGCAGCGCAAAATCGCGTCTTGTCGAAGTTTTTAAGCGTAAAAGCTCTATCATGCCTACTCGCTTTCGGAATCGGGAATCACTTCCCATTCCTCCCCACAAGTGAGGCAGTGCCCGGTGCAGCTCTGCCACTCGCCAGGTCCTTCGGGAAACTCGAAGTTGTCCCTCGAATCCCCTTCGGACCAGTCCTCGACGACTTCCACGGTTTGTTTGCCGTAGAACTGCACGTCGGTGCTCCCACAGATGGGGCACCGTTTTTCAAAGACTTGCATCATGTCCTCTTGGATGATCTCAAACTCCAGCACATCACGACCCGCATCGGTCATTGCCCGAATCAGGTCGTCCGAGACCCTTTCCAGGAGTCGCGCTGCGCGCTCCGGCGTCCAGCGTCGGTCGTCGGGGCGGAGACCAAAGTCCTCATCGAGGATGTCTGCGATGCTCCACCAAATGGCGGCATACTTGTGTTCATATTCGTGCTCGCGCACGGCTTCCGCAAGCTGCTGCGCTTCGGCCGGTTCATCAAACAGCGTGATCTCCGGCGGTGCGCCGGTGAGTGCTATTCCGAAGGCGCTGAACGCCGTATGGATCCCCAGCGTATAACCGGGGCATCCCGCGTTCTGACACGGAATGCTCAACGGCTGGAGCAGGTCGGTGACATTAACTTCCGCGCTCACCTCCCCTCCGCATTTAGGGCAGGTGTAGTGAACGCAGATGTTACCGGGCAACCCACCGTAATCGGG
>JAVEWL010000016.1:0-21075 GCA_034004565.1 FCB group bacterium
GCCTCGGCGACCGAATGCTGGAAGTCACTCAGAATCGGGGCGAGAATCTCGGGCGGGGCCTTTGGAGCAAGCGCGAAATCGAGCCGCGCGAACTGTATCTTGATGAGGTCGAGATAGCAGCGCAACTCAAAATACGCGTCGTCGAACCGCGCTATCGTGCTCCTGTTTCCGTCCCGATGGTAATAGAGCAGCGCGGTTTTGATCTCACCTTCCGCCAAAGCGCTCCACTGGTCCGAGAACTGGTAGCAGCCGCCAAGATAAAGGTGCGCGCCGGAGTGGGAGGGGTGGCGAAGGAGAAACGACTTCAACACCGGAATCGCTTCGTCGAAACGGCCCTCGCGGTAGAGCGCTTCCGCCTTCTGAAACATATCCGCATCGCCTGGGTCGCCGCACCCGATGAGGGCAAAGCAGACCCAGGCGACCGTTACGCCAATAGCGCCTTTTCTATTCTTTAACATCTTCCCAGCGTGGCTCCAGGCGGAAAAAGCCGGTAACCGCACCGACGCGTGAGAATACACTCACTTCCAACGGTTTCTCCGCGGCAACCGCGGCCACGGCCTGCTCGTAATCCTCGATGCTCGTGATCGCATGGCCGCCGAAGCTGAGGATGATAATCCCCGGGCGCATGTTCGCGAGCGCCGCCCAACTGCCCGATTGCACTCGGCGCACGATCACGCCCTGCACATCCTCGGGGAGGTTGAGCATGATGCGAACGTCGCGGGTCAGCTCGCGCACGGTGAGTCCGAACACCTTGTCTTCAAATTCATTCGCGCGGCCCGACGTCACCGGCTGCGGCGCGAGCGTGACCGTCACCTCCAGCGGCTGGCGATCGCGGAGCACCTTCACGACGACCGGCTTGTCCACCGGCGTCTCGCGAATCATGCGCGTAAACGCAAACACGTCGCGATCCTGCTTCGAGCGCACGGGCTTGCCATCAAATGCAACGATAATATCGCCCCGTTGAATTCCCGCGATGGCAGCGGGGGATCCGGCCATAACGGTGCTGACCACCGATCCGCCTTCGGCGGGAAGGCTCCAGTACTGCGCGAGTTCATCGGTCAGCGGCTGCGTGAACACGCCCAGCCACGACGGCGCATCGGCGTCGCCGTCGCCGGCCTCGGCGGGCGGCGTGGCGAGATACTTCGCGAACAGTTCGGTCTGGTACACCAGCGGGAATCCGCTACGCACGTAGAGGTCGCCGCCCTCGGACGTGCTCAGATCGTATCCGACAACGCCCACAACTTCGCCCTTCACGTTCACCACCGGCCCGCCAGTGAAGCCCGGCGGCACCGGATCGTCAAGGCAATACGTCGTGCGCGGGGTGTCGAGAATCGACCCAATCCGCCGAACCACCACCGACGGCGTATAATCGAACGCAGCGCCCAGGACTCCCAGCACGGCGATGGGTTCGCCCACGCTCAATCGCACATCCGGTTTGAAGCGCGCAAAGGGCAGTTGCAGCGGCTTGTCGGACGTGATGCGCAACATCGCGACGTTGACGCTCGTCGGCTTCTGCAGAAGTACCGCCGGATGCTCGGTCACGGCATCCCCGTGCCCCACGCTAACGCGGATGTTGAACGGCTCGATGTTGTCGCCGATCATGTGGCCGCGCGCGAGCACGAGTCCGTCCGGCGATACGATAAGCCCCGGCGTGTGCGCATCCTGCTTGACGCGCTCGTTGTTCTTCGGGTTGGTGATTTCAAAAGAATAGGCAATGACACACAGCGCGGGCGAAAGCTCGTTGTAGGCCCGCTCGATCGTCGCCTGGGACATCTCGGGAGCCGCCGTCGCGCCGGCGTTCGACGCCGCCAGCAGCAGGGCCAACACAAGGCTATTCAACATGGTCTACGGCTCCTTCCGGCGTTTCCAGGGAGTCCTGCTCGGGGGCTTCGGCTTCGGCCTCGGTCTGTTCCTGTTCCACCAGCACAAACCGGGTCAAGGCGCCGTTCTTCACGTCCAGCAGCACCAGCGGCTTCTTCGCCGCCACGACCTCGTCGTAGCGTTTCCGGAACGTCTCGAGGCTGTCCACCTCGATGTTGTCGACCTTCAGGATAATGTCGCCGGACTGCAAGCGCGCGTTGGCGGCGACGCTCCCGACCTGCGCGCCGGAAATGAACACACCCGTCTTGCCGGGAAGCTGCGCCTGGCGCGCGATCAGCGGCGTGACTTCCGAGACGGTAAAGCCCCATTCCGGCAGTTCGACCTCGTTCCCGTCGGCGCCGCTCTTCAAAACGGTCTTCACCTTTACCTCCGCGACCTCCTCGCCGCGCGCAACGCTCAGAATCGCTTCACTTCCCAGGGGTAAATCCGCAATGGCCTTCCGGATTGCCGGCAGGCCTTCAACGTAGCGCGCATCCGTCGGCTGCCCGTTAATGCTTCTCAGCACGTCGCCGGCGCGAATTCCGGCTTCGTCGGCGGGCGAGAGCGGTTCCACGTCGGCGATTACCACACCCCTGGCGGACGCGTCATCCGTCTTGCGCCCCATTTCCTGGAGGCTCACGCCGATCCAGCCGCGGTCCAGCTTGCCGTGCTCGATGAGTTGCGCCACGATTTCTTTCGCCACGTCAATCGGAATCGCAAAGCCCACATTATCCGCACCCAGCAATTTGCGCGTATTGATGCCAATCACCTCGCCGCGCAGATTCACCAGGGGGCCGCCGCTGTTGCCCGAGTTGATCGCCGCGTCGGTCTGAATCCAGGTGTTGAACGGCGCCGCGTCGGATCCCTGATCGCTGCCGGGGTTGCTGCTGCCGAGATAGCGGTCCGTAACGCTGATGATTCCCGCCGACACCGAGCGCGACAACCCGTGCGGGCTGCCAAGCGCCAGCACGGTCTGGCCGGACTCCAGGTCCGCCGAGGTGCCCAGCTTCACGGTGGGGAAGTCCTTCCGGTCCGCCTTCAAGCGAAGCACGGCCACGTCCGTGTCCGGATCGATGCCCACGACTTCCGCGTCGAACTCCTGCTTGTTCTGCAGGATGCACTTCACGAAGCGCGACTGCCCCGCCACGTGCTCGTTGGTAACCACGATGCCGTCCGGCGTGATAATGAACCCGCTTCCCTGAACGGCGATCTCCTCGCGCCTGCCCGCCGTGAACACTTCCTTGACCGGAATGATGTGCACCAGCGCGGGCGCAACGCGGTCCTTTGCCCGTATCACCATGGCGTCCTGCATGCCCAGGCGCGTCGTTGCGCAACCCGACAGCAGGACAATGCCTGCAACTGCCCACAAGGCCCTCTTCAAAATGTCAGCTCCTTTTTCAACCTGCGTTATTGACCGGACGTCACGACACATTATAGGCCAACACCCTCTGGTAAACTAAGACCATGTAACCCCGAATTCACATTCGGGGTCTTTGCCTTTTCTTCGTAGCGCTTTTTCTAAACCAAAAACAAAGAGCCCGAATCGGAATTCGGGGTTACACGTAATCACCCCGCCGGCTTCTTCGCCAGCCATAGCCGCGACTGCGCGGTCAGCGGCACAATGCGCCCCGTATCAAACCCCGCCTCGTTCGTCCAAGAGGCGATCTCGTCTTCCGTATACGTGTCACCCTGGCCCGTATTCACCAGCATGTGCAGCGCAAAAATAAGGCTGAACGGCGGTCCCGTCCGCTCCGGTTCCGGCAGGAAGTCCTTAACGATCAGCAGCCCGCCCGGTTCCAACGCCGCAAAGCTTCTGCGCACCAGTTCACGGTTCGGCTCGGCCCCCAGCATGTGTATCACGTTCGACACCAGGATCAGGTCATACCCGGTCCCGAAATCGGTATCAAGCATGTCGTCCGGGATATATCCGAAGCGCGATTCCAGCCCCGCGGCCTGAACCTGCTCGCGCGCAATCTCGATCACTGGCGGCCGGTCAAGCAGCGTCGCGCGCATGGCCGGATGCTCCCGCAGGAAGACAATCGGATACGTACCCGGCCCGCCGCCCACGTCCAGCACATGCCGGTACGGCGACAGGTCGAGCGCCTTTAGCATCTCCGCCGCGCTCGTGCGTCCAATCTCCGCCATCGCCAGGATGAAATGCCGAAGCTCCTCCGGGCCGCGTTCCTCCTCCTCGCGCGTCGCTCTCTCCGTACGAATTGCCTCCCCCAGGCGCGACCAGGCCTCCCAGCCGCCGTGCTGATGCTTGAGGTAGTTGCCTTGATATCCCGGACGTCCAGGCACCAGGCATGCGGAAGCCACCTCGCGATTGAGGTAGCGCCCGCCCGTTTTCCCCACGAACTCGATGGCCACGAGACCGTCGAGCAGCATCCGCGTCGTGCGCACCGGCCACGAGAGCGCTGCCGCCACCTCGTCCGCGCTGCGTTCGGTCTCGAGCAGCGGAAACACGCCGCCCTCGTGCGCCGCGAACAGGATTTGCGATCGCATGAAGCCTGTGGCAACGGCGCTGACCTGGTCCGAATAGTTCGGTGTCTCGGCCATGAAGAAGATCCTTTCCGGTCCCTGATGCGATAAAGTGAATAGCTTGACTGCGAGAACCCGATCAGGTCATTTGTCCTTTAGGTCCCTGTTCTCAAGGCAAAAGGCGTTACCGGAGCGGGGGAGAGGCGGGCGCCGCGGACGAACCCAATACAATTTCCAGCACGGCCACTTGCCCCGGTTGCAGGCGCGTCAGCAATCCGTCGGCGGTTGCATTCCAACGGAACTCACCCATGCGCGACACGAACCGCAGCGGCACCGCGCCCTGGAACCGCAGCACGCAATCCTGGGCGGCCTCCGCAACGACGTCCGGCGGCAGCGTGGGCGCCTTCAGCACGCCGTTGTTGTTGATAAGGCCGATCACCCACCCCGCGGGCATCCGGTTGATAAGTATCTCGACATTCCCCTCGACCCGCACGGGAACGAAAGCCTGCACCAGCGACTTCAGCAGCGCCGGCACAATCGGCAGGGCGCGGTTGGCCTCGTCCGACCAATCCTGTGTGCCCGAAGCAATCACGATTCCCTCGCCCTCACGACGCCACACCGCCAGCGGCGCGCCGTCGTCCGTGTGGGCCAGCACCGAACTGCCGCGCAACACCCACATCGGCCGATATCGGTAGGGCGCGCCAAACGGCGGGATCGTATCCAGCGCCGTCTGGATCTGGTTGCCGTAAGCATAGCGGTCCTTAAAACGAGCCCCGACGAAATCCGCCGTAAACGCGTCCGTCATGGCCGAGTCGAGCACGAGGATTCCGCCCTGCCGCACGTACGTCTCCAAGGCTTCCGCGCGCGCCGGCGTGAGGCTCAGGCGGCCGGCCGGCCAGATCACCGGGTACGCGTGCAGCACCTCCTGCGTCGCGTCGGCGGTCAACACGTCGAACACGTCCCCATAGGGACCGGAACTCAGATACCCCCGCTCAAAATCGAGCCCGGCCGACGGAAACGCCTTCGCGAAGATCGCCTCCATCGAAAGGTCCGCGCGCTCGCGCGGCCAGATGCCGAAAATATTGTCGCCGGGCCTCCACCCTTGCTCCGGATCGACCAGGAACGCCACCGGCGTGTACGGCGTTCCCCGCTCCGGATACGCGCGGGCGTACTCATGCCACGTGCGGAGGGACTTGCCGAAGTCCGAGAGCTCGAACCGGCCCTGCGAATCCTCTTTCATGAAAACAGAGCCGTGACGGGCATCCGATTCGTGCTGTACAAAGGTCGCGCCCGCAAGGTGCGCCGCCATCTCCAACCGCAACTCGAGCGACGCGCTGTGCCCGCAGTCCGGCCCGGTGGCCTCGCCGCCCTTGGTCCAGGTAACCGCTTCGGCGTTGCCGCGAAACCGCGTGTCGGCCAGCGCCCCGGCAAACCGGTTCGATATGCTCGCGCCCCAGGGGCGGTTCCCGTATTGACGCGATGCACCCCGTAGAAACGCGAATTGCAGCGAGGCCGACGGCGTGTTCGCGCCCACCTGCGCATACCCCATCGGCGCGCCCCACTTGTACGCCAGGTGATGAAACAGGCAAGGGCCTTCTCCTTCGTACACCTTGCCATGACACAGCCGCATCACGCGCTCGAAATCCTGTTCAAGGATCGCCAGGGCTTCCGACGTGGAAGTGGGACGAGGATTCCCGCCGGTCCAGCGGCGGTCCCAGACGCGGCAGGCCCATTCTTCCACGGGGAAACCCAGGAAACGCGTCCCTGCCATTTCTTCAATCGCCCGGAACGCGCTGTCGGGATACGCCAGTTTCGGTTCCTCGGGGTCGTTCAGCAGGAAGAACGGTTTCCGGCTCTTCGCGAGAACATCCCACTCCGGACGCGCCGGCGAAAACAGCGTCGACGGACTGGACGCGGACGCGGGCACCCTCGGAAGAGCCTCGCGAATGAACGCTTCGTCCGCAAGTCCATAACGCTGCCACTCTTCCGGCATGAAACGCGTCACATGCCACGAGTCGCGCTCGCCCACGCGCGCAAGTTTCCACGCCTCCGGCATTGGAAAGCGCTTCGCCCGTTCGTCCAGTGCGCGGAACAAAGGTTCCGGAGCGTCCAGCGGTACCGGCTGAGAAACGCGCGGACGCATCACGAAGTTTTCCGTGGAAGCGATAAGCCTATTGTCCCCGTCATACAGATAAAGATCGAGCGTGATCGCGTCCGAATTGAATCGCACATACGGTACCGTCATGCCGGCCCGGCGAAGCGCCTTCGTGGCCGAACCCAGCACAATCTCGCCCTGTCGAATTACCACCGACCCGGTGACGGCCTTGCCCACGGAATCAAAATGGATCCATGCGGTCGCGGATGAGTTTTCCTTCGTGAACTCCGGCAACACGACCTCGTCGGGTATTGCCGATCGAGATACTTTGACGGTGTTCGGCGCGGCGGTGGGAGGGATGGGATCGACGCAGCCGTTCAGCATCGTATTGGCGCGCGGATGCGTCCAGCCCTCCGTCGCGTGCGTCGTATAGCAATACGCCCGGGCGCAATCCGTCGCGGCAATCAACTCCAGCTTGCCGTCCGCATTCACATCCGCCAGGACGGCCCCTTGCGTAACATTGCCCCGCAGCGGCAGCGTCTCCTTCACGACCCCGTCAAGCGACGCCACCACCAGTTGCCAATCGGAATTCGGCAACACGATCTCCACCTGGCCATCGCCTTCTATGTCGGCGATAACCGGACGGGGCACGTAGCGGCCCGGGGGCAGCGCCGCTCGGGAAACCACGCTGCCCGTCGAATCGAGTATCGCGAGGTCGCCCGCCTCACTGGCCACGACAATCTCGCGGCCCGCTGTAGGACGCACGTCGATGATCGCCGGACTGCCCAGCGGCCCCTGCCCAATCTGCACGCGCCATTCCTCGCGGCCGCTCACGCAATTCACCGCATACAGCCAACCCGACGCATCGCTCACGAGCACCGAGGGATGCAGGAAGGACAACTGCGCCACGATGGGGTCCGCCGAAGAGGGGAAAGCCGCCGGCGGGTTGGGCAAGTCGTAGTGCCAGAGCGGGCGCCCCTGGCCCGAGAGCCCATGCAACCGCCCGTTCGAGGCCAGCACAAACAGCGCCCCCTGGCCGCGAAACAGCGGCGCGCCCGCGGGCATGACATCGATCGGCGCCCCCGCGTCAAATACCCATAAAGGAATTAATTGAGTGTTTTGCACCGTGACCAGGCCGTTGTTCCGAATCGTTACGATCTCGGGCATGCCGTGGGCATCGACATCGACGAAACAGGGAGACAACCCGGCCCGGGCCGCGACACTCCGGTCGGCGCCGATAAAGAGCCCCTTACTGGCATCGATCAGGGAGAGCAGGCCGTCCGACTGTTGAAAGACCGTGTACCCGCTCGCGCCGTTCGTTGCGGACATGCCCGCCACCGAACCCTCCAGCCAACGGTCCCGCTTCAAGGTGGTGTTGAGGGAACCGTCCGGGCGCAGGATCCAAAGAGTTCCATCAAGTCTCGTCGGCACAAAGACTTCCGGCGCGCCCTGGCCGTCGTACTCGGCAACAAGGGGGTAAGCCTGAACGGCGGAACGGAGGTCGGCGTGCCAGAGCTCTTCCAGGGCATAGGCAGGCAGAGCAAGCCCCAGGAACATTGAGAGCAACGCGACGCGCACGCGGAGAGTCTCCTTCCGAATCGGTGTCGTATCCGGATCCGCCGACACCCCGTATTGTACCCTTTTTGCACTGCTACTACCACTGGAAGGGCAGTCCGTGACACACGAATCTGGGCCTTGCCGGGTCTGCCGGTTCTGCCCGAAGAGATCTGTTGGAATTCTCCGGTGGTTCTGCTATAATTTCGTCGCTTTGTTCAGGGGAACCATAACGTATTGTGCCTGAATAGGTTATCAAGCGCATAGGGGCCTTTCCAACATCGGCTTTACGCCCATAGGGGTTGTGTTGTGCGAGGATTCTTCAACTTCCTTCCAGGCCTTTTTTCCCACGATATGGGAATTGACTTGGGCACGGCGAACACGCTGGTCTATGTCAAAGGCCAGGGAATTGTATTAAGCGAGCCCTCCGTCGTGGCGATTAATATCGACACGAAGAAGGTTCGCGCCGTCGGAAACGAGGGCAAGAACATGATCGGGCGCACGCCCGGCAACATTGTCGCCGTGCGGCCGATGAAGGATGGCGTCATCGCCGACTTCGAGGTCACCGAGGCGATGCTGAAGTACTTCATCCAGAAGGTACACAACCGCAAGCGCCTCGTGACCCCGCGTGTCGCCATCTGCGTGCCCTCCGGCATCACCGCCGTCGAAAAGCGCGCGGTCACCGAGAGCGCATCGCGCGCTGGCGCCAAGAAGGTCTACACCATCGAAGAACCCATGGCCGCGGCCATCGGTGCGGGCTTGCCCGTGCAGGAACCGCAGGGTTGCATGATCGTCGACATCGGCGGCGGCACCACCGAGGTGGCCGTGATATCGCTCGGCGGGATCGTCTTCTGCAAATCCGTGCGCGTGGCCGGCGACGAAATGGATCAGGCCATCATCCAGCACCTCAAGCGCACCTACAACATGATGGTCGGCGAGCGCACCGCCGAAGACATCAAGATCGCCATCGGCTCCGCCTTCCCCATCAAGGAAGAGATGGAAATGCAGGTGAAGGGCCGTGACCAGGTCCTCGGCCTGCCGAAGATCCTCACCATCACCTCCGAAGAAATTCGCGAGGCCTTGCGCGAACCGGTCAGCTCGATCATCGATGCCGTGCGCGTCACCCTCGAGCGCACCCCGCCCGAACTCTCCGCCGACATCGTCGATCGCGGCGTGGTCCTGGCGGGCGGCGGCGCCCTGCTGCGCGGGCTTGACCAGTTAATCTCTAAAGAAACCGGCCTGCACGTGACGGTCGCGGAAGACCCTCTCACGGCGGTCGTACTGGGGACAGGGAAGTTCCTCGAAGGCTTGAAGAGCTTCCGCGACGAAGAAATGTAGAAGGAATTGCTACTCGGTCGCCGCATACGCGAGAATCGTTCCACCGCCATCCTCACGGCCCTGGTCGTTATCTCGCTTCTCTCGTTGGCTTCCGATACCCGCGCCAACCTGGTCGCGGACGGTGTGCGCAGCGTTGTGTCCCTCATCGTCTACCCATTCCGCTTCTCAATCGACGTCACCCGTCGCGCCACCGCCTATTCGACCGGCCTCCTGTTCAACTACAACGCGGCGCGCCACGAGGCCGATGCGTTGAGGAGCGAACTCATCGCGGCCACGGCAAAGGCCGCCGACCGCGGCGAACTCATCGCCGAAAACGACCGGTTGCGCAAGATGCTCGCCTTCGAGCGTGCCGAGCAGCACCTCGCGCCCGTCGCGGCTGAAGTCTCCGTAATCTCGACCCGCCTCGACGGCACCCTCGTCATCGACCGTGGATCCTTCCACGGCATCAAGGAGGGCATGGGCGTCATCACACCTTCCGGCGTGGTCGGCATCGTGGCCAAGGCCGAGCCGTTCGACTCGACGGTGTTTACGCTCAATCACCCCCAATGCAAAATCAGTGCGACCGTCGAGCGCTCGCGCGTGGCGGGCGTTGTGCAGGGCAACGGCAGCCTTATCAACGAGGCCATCTGCAACCTCGTCTACCTCGACATGAAGGACGACGTCCGCAGGGGCGACAAGGTCATCACCAGCGGCGGCAGCCATTTCCCGCGAGGCTATCCGATCGGGACGATCGTGGAACGCGACGAGGGCGCGCTCCTCAAGGCCGCCTCCATCAAGCCCGTCGCCGATCCCTATGGCGCGGAAGAGGTATTCGTCGTGCGCCGCGCGCAACCGGCCGTCGAGGACCTGGCCGGCCCCGCGCCCGAACAAGCGTCGGCCGCCCCAACCATGCCGGACATCCGGCCGGACCAGGAAAAATACGCCCCGTAGCGATCAACGGCCATCGGGCCAGGGGACGCAGGGAAGAGGGTTGTTGGATATGCGCAGGATTATAGGTTGGTTGGCCGTCATCATCATGGCGGCACTGCTGGAAAGCACGGTACTGCAACGGATCAGCATTCAGGATGTGCTGCCCGACCTGACGCTGTTGCTGGTCGTCTATTTTGCGTTGCAGGGCGGCGAGGAACGCGCCATGTTCACCGGCGTCCTGGGCGGCCTCATGAAAGACGTCGCAGGCAACGCGCGCCTAGGGCACAACGTGCTCGCCCTCGTCATCGTCGGCTACGTGGCCGGCCGCCTCAGCAAGCGCCTCGTCACAGACCACCCCGCCGTGAAAGCCGGCCTCGTCTTCGTGGCCAGCCTCGCCTACGGCGTGATCTACGTCTGCGTCCAATACGTTCAGGAACCTTCCATCGGCGTCACCCACCAGATTCTGACCAACCGGATTCCCACGGCATTCTACACGGCCCTCGTCACGCCGCTGGTCTTCCTCCTCCTCGACCGCATGTTCCGCCGCGACGAGGGGCTTGAAAGGAGCGTTGCCTGATGGCGATCGCGGCCGCGACAAGAGGAGAGCGAGCCGGGCGACCCGATGCCCGGATTTATCTGGTGAGCGTCTGCATGATGCTCCTGTTCAGCATTCTGGGCCTGCGCCTGTGGCAACTCCAGATCATCAAGGGCGAGTACTACCGCAGCCGCGCCGATGCGCAGCGCCTGTACCCGCAGCGCCTCAAGGCTCCGCGCGGACTCATCCTCGGCGGCGACGGACAAGTCCTCGCCGATACCCGCCCCGCCTTCGATCTCATGCTGGTGCCCAACGAGTGCCCCGAGGAAGAGCGCGACACCGTCGCCACGCTGCTGCAGCAGTTGCTGGGCATCGACAAGACCCAACTCCTCAAGAAGATCGAAAGCAGTCGCAACCAGCCGTTCGGCCAAGTCCTCGTAAAACAGGACGTCCCCAAGGCCATCCTCACCCTCGTCGAAGAGAATTCGCCGCGCCTGCCGGGCGTCCTCACCGTCGTGCGTCCCCAGCGCCGCTACAGCGGTAAGGCCGGCGGCCAGCTCCTCGGTTTCCTGTCCGAAGTTACCGCCGACCAAATGAAGCGGGACAAGGAAGCCCAAGCCGCCAAGGACCAGGCCCCGCGCTACAGTATGGGCGACCTCATCGGCCAGGCCGGCGTCGAGAAGAAGTACGACGATCAGTTGCGCGGGAAAGACGGACGCATGGTCGTCAGCGTCTACTCCTCGCGCCAGCCCCAGTTCCGCACCGACCAGTTCGGCATGCCGCAGATCCTCTTCGACAGCTTCGGCCGCAAGCTCGAAGAGGAAAAGGATCTCCGCCGGGATGCCGAAGCGGGCGTTCCCCTCAAGCTCACCCTCGACATGGGCCTCCAGGCCATGTGCGAGCAACTCCTCGAAGACACGGAGATGATCGGCACCACCGAAGGCTGCCGCGGCGCCATCACCGTGCTCAATGCGGAAACCGGCGCCGTCCTCGCCATGGCAAGCACGCCCGGTTACGATCCCGGTATCTTCGTCACCGCCGGTCACAACGAAGATCGCAAGGCGGTCATGGAGGTGGGCGTTCCCGTCAAGGAACGCCTCAATCCCATGAGGAACCGCAACTACGAAATGCATTATCCGCCGGGCTCGACATTCAAAGTCATGATGGCCTGCGCCGCCCTCGAGGAACACACCATCGAGCCCAACACCACCTACGGTTGCAACGGCTACTTCAGCCGCGCGGGCCTTGGCCGTACCTGGCGCTGCTGGACCTACAACCGCGGCGGCCACGGCGGCGTGGATATTGCCGAAGCCCTCGGCCGCTCCTGCGACGTGTTCTTCTATCAGGTCGGACTCAAACTCGGCGAGGACAAGCTCAAGGAATGGGCCACGCGCATGGGCCTGGGCGTCCGAACCGGTCTCGACTTGCCCGGCGAATTGACCGGCAATGTTCCGGATCCCGTGAAATACGTCGAGTCCATGAAAAAGAAATTCCCCAAAGACAAGAACACGTGGCGGTGGCCCGCCTACATGACCATCAACATGTCCATTGGCCAAGCCTTGGACGTGACCCCGCTGCAGAACGCAGTCATGATGGCCTGCGTGGTGAACGGCGGGCGACGCGTCCGCCCCTATATCAACGCCGGCATCGGTCCCGATGTCACCGAGCCTTTCCTGAGCGCGGACACCTTGAAATGGGTCCAGGAAGGCATGCGGCGCTGTGTCGAAGATAACGAATTCCCGCGCGGCACAGGTCTTGAAGCCCGCGTGCCGGGTATCGTGGTGCTCGGGAAAACCGGCACGGCACAGGCTGTGGCCGTATCCAACACGGACGTGTACGGCAAAAACGAAGCGGCGATTCCCTATGCCATGCGCGACCACGCCCTGTTCGTGTGCGGCGTGCCCGACCCCGAGAAGCCGATCGCCATCAGTATCATGATCGAGCACGGCCTTCACGGCAGTTCCACGGCCGCGCCCCTCGCGAAAAAGGTTATCGAATACTATTACGAAGTGCCGCCCGAACCCGAGAAGAAGACCAAGGTCGCCCAAAATTAACGCCGCGAACCGCGGAGCGTAGGAACCAACGACGGTGGGTACCTCGATAAAGATTTCCAACAACGATTTCATGAACGCGCACATCGGCGTGTTCGACATCCGCAACATTCGCCGTATCGATCCGGTTTTCACCCTTATCACGGCCGCGTTGATTGCCTTCGGTCTGCTGGTACTACTCAGCGCCACGCACAGCGGCAGCGTGCAGTCCGGCAGTCTCGCCAGCCAGACATTCAAGCTCATGTCGAGCGGAAACGTCATAAAGCAGTTGGTGGGCATCACCGTGGGCACGATGCTCGCCCTGCTGCTCATTTCCCTCGACTATCGCTCGCTCGTGGCGTGGGCGCCGGTTTTCTTCGTGTCCGCGATCGTCCTTCTCGTGCTCGTGCTCCTGATCGGCACCGAGGCCAAAGGCGGCAAGCGCTGGATCAACGTGGGGCCTGTGAACTTCCAGCCCTCCGAGGTCACAAAACTCGCGCTCATCTATATGATGGCCTGGTATTTCACGCTCATCGGGCCGCGCATCAAGCGGCTGCCCTTCTTCCTGCTGTCCTTCGCGATCCCCGCGATTCCGGCCGTCCTGATCCTTAAGCAGCCGAACCTCGGCACCACCCTGACGCTCTTTCCCATCATGTTCGTCATGCTCTTCGTGGCGGGCTGCCGCTTCTGGCACATCGCGCTATTGGTCATCATCGGCCTCGTCACCGCCCCGGTCGCCTTCAGCCAGCTCAAGGACTACCAGAAAGAGCGCGTCCTGTCTTTTGTGCAGGGCTCGGAAGAAGAGGCCCACGACTCCGGCTACCACACCCTCCAGACCATGATCACCGTCGGCAGCGGACAGATGCACGGCAAAGGCTACCTCAAAGGCACCCAGACCCACCTGAGCTTCCTGCCCGAGCACCATACCGACTTCATCTTCGCCGTGCTCGCCGAGGAAAAGGGTTTCGTGGGGGCCATCCTGGGGGTTGGCCTGCTATTGATCTTTTTCTTACGAGGCCTCGGCCTGGCCCGGGAGTGTCCCGACATGACCGGAACCCTGCTGGCCGTGGGCTGTGTGACCCTGCTCGCCTTTCATTCGTTTATCAATATCGCCATCACCATCGGCATCCTGCCGGTCACGGGCATCCCCTTGCCCTTTTTCAGCTACGGCCCCTCATTCTATTTAACCGCGATGATGTGCGTTGGTACACTCTTAAGCGTCCACGTAAGAAGGGGCTATTTCGACTGAACGAAAGGAGGTGAAGGGGCTCCATCGACACTTTTCGCGCTCGTACTCGCGCGTCGGCGCGAAATGAACCAAGGCAACCCCTGGAAAGGTCCGGACGATGAGCCTGATGCGGGTCAAATTCACCCGGGAGGACCCGGTGCGCGGGCTTCTCCATCGCGAATTCCTGCAACTCATCCAACGATCGATCCAGGCCGCGCGGTTGCCGGTCGCCACGACGGACGGAGCTGAACCCCGGCCCGTGTGCGCCGCGGGATTGCCCTTGGCCGCGGGTCATTTGAGCCGCTGCGAATACGTTGATTTCGTCGTGTGTTTACCCATTACGGCCACCGAGTTCGGCCGACGGCTTGCCGCGGAGCTTCCCGAAGGCATCCGAAACACATGGCAGCGGCGCCTGGGGAACCAGACCCTCAGCCTGAAAGCGGCCATTCGCGGATTCCGCTACCGTGTTTCAGGTATAGTGGACCCGGCCCGCGCCGAGGCCTACAACGCCGCGACGGCGTGGCCGCTGACACAGATTCGAAAAGGTCGCGAGCGCGTGCTCGACCTGAAACGAAACGTGCGCTGGCTCCAAGTGGAGCCCAACCGAGTGATTTTTGACATCGAGGTGCGCGAGGAAGGCATGCCCAAACCGGAGGAAGTCATCGCTTCGGTTTTCGGCATGACACTCGAGGAAGCGACGGCCCTAACCACCGAACGCGCGGCCGCACGCTTCGCATCGAACCGACCTGCGCGCCAACCCGCATGGGAGTAACAAGTTGAAAGAGATTGTCATCAACGTGGCGCCGCTCGAGACGCGCATCGCCCTCATGGAGGGCGGTCGCCTGGTCGAGTTAAACATCGAGCGCCAGGAAAGCCGAAGCCTCGTCGGGAACGTCTACAAGGGCCGGGTCGACTCCATCGTTCCCGGCATTCAGGCGGCCTTCATCGACATCGGCTTCGAGAAGAACGGTTTCCTCTATGTATCCGACATCGCCGGCGCCGAAGGCACAGGGGACTTCGTCTACGAAGACGGCGTCGCCAAGGCCATGAAGCAAACCCGCCGCGGCAAACGCCCCGGCATCGAAGCCATCCTCAAGAAGAACCAGTTCGTCATGGTCCAGGTGGCCAAAGACATGCTCGGCACCAAAGGCTGCCGGCTCACCAACTACGTAACCCTGCCCGGCCGCTACGGCGTGCTCATGCCCACCATCGCGCAATTGGGCGTCTCGCGAAAGATCGAAGAGGACAAGGAGCGCGACCGCCTCCGCAAAATCCTCAACGAGATTCGCCCCAAGGGCGTCGGCGTGATCCTGCGCACCGCCGCCGAAGGCCACACCAAGGCCGATTTCCAGGGCGATATCCAGTACCTCAGCAAGGTCTGGGACAAGATCAAGAACAAGATGGAGAGCATGAAAGGGCCCTGCCTCCTTTACGAGGATCTCGGCCCCGTTCTGCGATCCGTCCGCGACTTGTTTACCGAAGACGTCGAGCGCCTGCTCATCGACGACGATCGCGAATACCGCCGCATTCTCAACTTCCTCGACAGTTTCGCACCCGACCTCCGCAAACGGTGCAAACTCTACAAGGCCAAGCTGCCGATCTTCGAGAAGTCCGGAATCGAGGAAGAGATCGAGCGCGCCCTGCACCGCCGCGTATACCTCAAGAGCGGGGGATACCTCTGCATCGACCACACCGAGGCCTTGGTCGCCATCGACGTCAACACCGGAAAGTTCACCGGCACGACCCACCTCGAGGACACCGTCTTCCAGACGAACATGGCCGCGGCCGAAGAGATCGCGCGCCAGGTCCGCCTGCGTGACCTTGGCGGCATCATCGTCATCGACTTCATCGACATGCAGCTCGATAAGAACCGCAAGCAGCTCATCAAGAAGCTCACGGAAGTCCTGAAATTCGACCGCGCCAAGACCACCATCTCCGAGATCAGCGAGCTCGGTATGATCGAGATGACCCGAAAGCGCGTAAAGCACAACCTCATGAAGGCGCTGTCGCAGCCCTGCCCCTATTGCGAAGGCAGCGGTATGGTCCGCTCGGTCACCACCATGACCTTCGACACGCTGCGTCGCCTCGAGAGCCTTTTCTGCCAGAACACCGAGAAGCGCGTCGTGCTTCAGGTGCATCCCGACGTCGCCCGGCGCTTGCGCAACGAAAACAAGGACCTCCTGGACAAGATTGCCCAGGAATACGAACGAGACATCCTCGTGGAGTCCGTTTCCGACTTCCACATCCAGGACGTCAGCATTCTGAGTGCCCGAACCCGAAAGCCCGTCCTGGCCGACGCCAAACCCGCAACCCCCGGCAAGGGCGACAAACGCAGCAAAGTTTCAGCGGACTAAGAGCGAGACCGCGGCCTCCCGAACCGGTCTTCGGGAGGCCGCTTAATGATTGGACATGCCACCCCCAAACTTGTTTGGGGGTGCTTAAGTAGGCGAGCGATTAATCCGAAGCACCCCCAAACAAGTTTGGGGGTGGCATGTCCATATCTCTGAGTGGAGAAAGGACAGGAGCCCCGACATGCATTTCACCGGCAACGCCGAAGTGCAGTTTGCCATTGACGCCGTTCGCCAGGCCGCGATCCTCGCCCGCGAAATTGAACGCGAGATGGTTGATCCCGCCCTGACCAAGGACGACAAATCACCGGTAACCGTCGCCGATTTCGCCGTGCAGGCCCTCATCGGCTGCATGCTTAGCAAGGCCTTCCCCAACGCTGTCCTCGTGGCCGAAGAAGGCTCCGCGCCCTTGCGCGATCCGTCCGCCGAACTCATGCTCAGGCGCGTTGCGGGTTTCGTTGGCCGGCGCCTGGCCTACGCCACGGCGGGCACCGTATGCTCATGGGTAGATCTCGGCGACGCCGAACCCGGCGGTCGTTTCTGGACCCTCGATCCCATTGACGGCACCAAGGGCTTCCTGCGCGGCGACCAATACGCCGTTGCCCTCGCCCTCGTCGACGACGGCGAAGTCCAGATCGGCGTCCTGGGCTGCCCGAACCTCGTCGATGCGAGCCGTCCCGTCCCCGCCGGCGAAGGATCTCTCGTCGTCGCCCTGCGCGGCCAGGGAAGCTGGGTCACCTCCCTTGAAAGCGAGAAACCCTACATGCCCCTGCGCGTTTCCGGCATCGACGACCCGGCCCACGCCCGAATCCTGCGCTCCTTCGAATCCGGCCACACCAACGCCGGTCTCATGGGCGACCTGCGCGGCACCCTGGGCGCCAAGGCCGACCCCGTCCTCATGGACAGCCAGGCGAAATACGGCGTACTCGCCGCCGGCGCTGGCGACATCCTCTTCCGGCTGCTCTCCCCGAAGCAGCCCGACTACCGCGAAAAGATTTGGGACCAGGCCGCCGGTTCCATCGTCGTCGAAGAAGCCGGAGGCCGTATTACCGACCTCCGCGGCCGTCCCCTCGATTTCACCGAAGGCCGCACCCTGGCCAATAACCGCGGCATCCTCGCCACCAACGGCCGACTCCACGACCTCGCCCTTGAAGTTCTGAGCCGCTTCGGCCAAACTTAGGTCGCTTTTCCCATAAGACCCATTAGACCCATAAGACCTATTCTCAAGGGAGGCACCATGGAGGCATTAGGGCTACTCATGACACTCACCGGCCTGTTCCTGTCCGCAACCGACCCCAGCATGCCCGGCCGCCCCGAGCCAAGCACCCTCTACGGCGCCATCCCCAACAAACTCTCCGGCGACTACACCGTCATCCTCGAACCCGACAAGAACGAGCCCGAATGGTGGGCCGGCGCGCCGTCCGTCGTGCGTGGCGAAGACGGCACCTTCTGGCTCGCGTGCCGCATGCGCACCGGCGAAGGCCAGCGCGGCCTGCGCGGCTACGAAATCCGCATCCTGCGCAGCGACGACGGCATCCACTTTACGCCCGCCCTCCGCATTCCTCGCGAAGACGTCCCCATCCCCGGATTCGAGCGTCCCGCGATTCTCCGCGACCCCGCCACCGGCAAGTTCAAGCTCTACGCCTGCGGTCCGTGGAAAGACGGCCCCTGGAGCATTGTCAAATTCGACGACGCCGACTCCCCCGGCGAATTCATCCCCTCCACGGCATACCCCGTCATCGTACCGCCCGCCCCGGCCTACGAACGCGACGTCCCGCCCGTCGGTTTCAAAGACCCCGTCATTCTTTTCGCCGAAGGCGCCTACCACTGCTACGTCATAGGCTACATCCGCCAGAACGAGCGCATCTTCCACTTCCGCAGCCCCGACGGCGAAAAGTGGGAACCCGTCGGCGACCGCTACCAGCCCATCATGGATCTCACCGGCTGGCACGACTTCTTCGTCCGCCCCGCCAGCATCATCCCCCTCGGCGTCGGCTACCTCTTCGTCTACGAAGGCTCGAGCACCCATTGGTACGACCCCGTCTACAACGTCGCCACCGGCCTCGCCTTCACCTTCGACCTGCACAACATCACCGATCTCACCCCCGACGCGCCTCTGGCAATCAGTTCCACCCCCAGCGAACACTTCGCCACCTTCCGCTACACCCACTGGCTCCCCGTCAACGACGAACTCTGGGTCTACGCCGAAGCCGCCCGCCCCAACCAATCCCACGAAATCCGCCTCTATCGCATCAGGAAATAGGACCGCCCGAAGAAACCGAACGAGGGGCCAGCCGCTTCGCGACGGGCAACAGTTTTCTGCGTTCAATCACACCGCTTATGCTTAAATACGTACATGTCTCTTGGTGCAAATACAAGGAAGGAACTTGTCCCAAGAACAAGGTTGCTGTATAAGAAGACCGGGGGAGAATCAACCGTATAAGGGGGAAATATGGGCAAGCGCTGCAAAGGGGTTTCTGCGTCGATTCACTGCCATCATGGCCGGATCTTGATGCTCTTACTGGCGGCTACGGCATTTGTAACATCGGTTGCCGAGGCGCAAAGCTACGAGTTTGACAGCAAGTGGCCCGACCACGCCTGGAACGTTCGGTCGGCCATGAGCGTGGATGTAGACAGTGCCGGTAATCTTTATTTGCTCAGTACTAAGAGTGTGACAAAACTCAGTCCCTCGGGCGCAACGTTGGCTGTCTACGCGATTCCCGTCACTGAGATGGACTATTATTACCTTACGAGTATGGGCAATATTGCCGTGGACAAAGATGGCAACATCTACGTTGGCGACCACATCCATCAACTTGTATACGTACTCAGTGGATCCGGAGAGTTACTCCACGAATGGAGCACGGTTAACAGTCGAGGGGCGTTTAGCCCCATAGCCTTGGCTGTGGACAGTGCGTTGAACGTCTATGTGGCCGGTTCCGGGAGTGACGGGGTTGCCAAGTTTACCGCCTCCGGTGAGTTTCTTGGTGATTTCGGGTTCTACAGTGCAGGAGGCGGCTTCTCCGTCATGGTCTCTTCGGCGGGCATTGCAGTTGATGCTCAGCGCAATGTCTACATCACCGACAGCGGGAAGCGTGTCATGAAGTTCAGCCCGAGTGGCGCTCTCCTCACCCAATGGGGCGAACCGGGGGCAGGCGATGGTCAGTTTCAGTCTCCGACGAGTCTGGACGTGGACGCTGCGGGCAATGTCTATGTTGTGGACCAGAACAATCACAGAATTCAGAAGTTCTCTTCTTCTGGAGCTTTTATCCGGGCTTGGGGAAGCCAGGGAAGCGCTTGGGGGCAGTTTGGAATGTTTATAACTGACCTCGCGGTCGACAGTTCGGGTACGACCTATGTCTTGGAGAGCGATTATAGCTGCCTGCAGAAATTTGACGCCAACGGGAATCTCCTGGATTATTGGGGAGGCCGTTTCGCCATGAATGGACGATTCTATCGTCCAATGGGCATCGCGTTGGACGGTGCTGGCAACATGTACGTTTGTGATATCGATAATCGTGTTCAGAAGTTGGCCGCAACCGGCGAATTCCTCTCAAAATGGTTCTGCTCATACTACCCGGGTCAAGAGACCCTTTTGTCTGTGGCGGTAGACAGCGCGGGATTCTCCTATGCGGCAAATATGGCCAATTCCCGCGTGGAGAAATTCGATTCTCTCGGACAGGCGGTGACCCAGTGGGGTTCCCATGGACAGATGTTTGTTGCTTATCCGGGGGGAGTAGCTGTTGACAGCAGCGATAACTTGTATGTTTCCAGCATCGTTGGGAACAACATCAAAAAGGTCAGTCCGTCGGGCCAGGAAATAGGGTCCTGGGGAACCGCGGGAACAGGAAACGGGCAGTTCAACATGCCCTGCGGTTTGGCCGTGGATGCGGTTGGAAACATCTACGTTGCTGATAATGGCAACAACCGCATACAGAAATTCAGTCCTTCCTTCGCGTTTCTTGAAAAATGGGGAACTGCGGGTACGGGGGACGGTCAGTTTTCCGGTCCCATTGGCGTGGCCATTAATGCCGCGGGCGAAGTCTTTGTCGCCGATTCAAGGAACCACCGAATCCAGCAGTTTACGAGTACGGGGCAGTTCATCAGGAAGTGGGGCGTCAAGGGCGCGGAAGACGCACAGTTTGACGTGCCCTGCGCGGTAAGTGTTGATAAGTTCGGCATTGTCTACGTGGCTGACAGGGAAAACCATCGCATCCAAAGATTCGCGCCACACTCCGATTCGGACGGTATCTCCGATCCTGTGGAAGGCACGGGCGATGCCGACAACGACGGTACGCCGAATTACCTCGATTCCGACAGCGACGGCGACGGCATCGACGACGCGGTGGAAACCGTCGTAGACACCGACGGCGACACTACGCCCGACTTTCTCGATACCGACAGTGACGGCGACGGCATCCCGGATGCCGTGGAAACCGGCGCCGACACCGATACCGACGGCACGCCGAACTACCGCGACCTCGACAGCGATAACGACACCTTGCCCGACGCTTGGGAGTCGGTGCATGGCCTCGATCCCTTCAGCGCCGTCGGAGCCAACGGAGCCGACGGCGACCCCGACGGCGACGGCCTCTCAAATGCCGACGAATTCAGCCAAGGGCTCGACCCTGAGGTCTCCGATGCGCCGGCCATGCCGATCCTTAAGGGACCCGCTCTATTTCTGACCGCGCTGTTGT
>JAVEWL010000017.1:0-21046 GCA_034004565.1 FCB group bacterium
CGGTAACCCCGAGCAGCAAGAGGAGCACCAGAAACGACGCGATCCCGTTCAGGACGAGCAGTTCGGGGATGGCTTGCAGCGGCGCCCACGCGGTGGCGGCGCCGAGGGCGGCGAGCACGATACCCGTGAGCACCACAAGTCCCGGGTTGGGCTGGTCGGAAGGCACGCTGTTGAGCGCGAGAAACAGGACGATGGGCGACGCCACGAGAAGGACGAGTCCGATGACAAGCCGCACGTTGAAAAGGCTCTCGAAGAGCGCGGCGTAGACGGTGGGGGTGACGACGATTCCGGGAGGGGCCTCTTGTGAGGGCAGGCCGTTGATGCCGGTGTAGACGCCGTAGGCGAGCAAGGCCACGAAGAGCAATCCCGCGACAATGTTGAACACGCGGCGCAGCATGGTGCTGCCGCTCTCGACGCCAGGCATTGGGCTGCCGGCGGCTCCGGGAGCGACACCGGCGGCCGCACCGGGCACCAGCGGCGCGCGGCATTGCCAGCAGCGGTCGAACTCGACGCTGTTCTGGGCGCCGCAAGCCGGGCAGACGAGTTTCGGGGCCAGGTCGATGCCCGAGTCGCTTTCGTCGATGTGGAGTTCGTCCTGGGGCGACCGTTCGTGCTGGGAGATCAGGCGCTCGGAGGCTTTTCGCGCCAGCGCATGGTCGGGATCGAGCCGTTCGACCTGGGCCCAGACGGCGGAAGCGCGGTCGCTGTCGCCGGCCGTTTCGAGGACACGGGCCAATTGCTCGCGCAGGCCGACCTCGTCGGGCCAGATGTCGATGGCCTCTTCAAGCTCGCTGATGGATTCCTCGTAGCGCCCCAGACGGTAGTAGGTCGCGGCGAGATAGCGGGTGACATTGAGCTTGGGCGTCCATTCGTTCTTGAGTATTTGCAGGTGTTCGAGCACCAGGCGGTATTCGCACGCGAGGTATAGCTTCTTGGCGAGGCGCCAGCGCTGCTCGTAGGCGTCCGGATGATCTTCGACGTACTGCCCCAACTCCCACATATCGGCCATGACCGCGAAATCCTCCGCAGCTTCGTCTCCGGGTACGTTATATTTATCGTTGCTCAGCCTCGCCTCGAAGCTCGCCGAAGATGCGTATATCTCCGGGCTCGTAGGCCAGGTCGTAGGTCTCTTTGGCCGACTCGGGCAGCTTCATGTGCTTGCCCGTGCTGGTGGCGCAGGGGTCGCCGTCGGGTCCCAGGAGCCGCGCTTCGGCATACAACAACGGGCCGCGCGCCTTGACGATTTCCGCTTCGAGCCGCAACTCACACCGCACGGGCGTGGGTTTTCGGTACCGCACGGTCATTTCGGCCGTGGCGGTGGGGGCCTGTGCGTGACAGGTGGCGGCCCAGGACATTACCTCGTCGAGCAGGGTGGCCACAATGCCGCCGTGCGCGGTGTGGCGAAAGCCGACGGCCCAATCGGGCAGGGTAACGTGTGTCAGCACACGCCCTTCTTCGCGGCGGAACTTTAGCGCGAAGCCGCGCGGATTGTCCACGCCGCAGACGAAGCAGTCGCGGCTGTTGGGTAGACTCGGACTCACTTCTTCGATTTCTTCCGTTGAACGTTTTTCAGGGTGGCGCGGCGCTTTTGCGCGGCACGCTGCAGGAATGCGTTTACAGAGGCCGTGATCACGCCGGACACCAGAACGGACACGGTGGTTCCCAATGCCAGCGCGATGATAATTCGCCCGGAGGTGCCGGGGATTATGATGCTGTACGCGATATAGACAGCCGGCCCGACAAGTATGGCCACGCCCACGGCCCAGAAAAGCCATCCCGCCGACTCGAATCGATTATCCTGAACCTTGGCCACTGGTGTCCCTCTCCTCGCGCGCCTGGGGCAGCAGCACGGTAAACAGCGCCCCGCCCATCTCACTTGTTTCCACGGAAATCCGGCCTCCGTGCTCCTCCACGATTTTTCGGGTGACGGCGAGTCCGAGGCCGGTGCCGCGCGAGCCCTTGGTGGAGAAGAACGGTTCAAACACGCGCTGGCGCAGGTCCTCGGGAATGCCGGGACCGTTGTCGGCGACCTCGATGCGAAACGCGCCGGGCTCGGGGCGCGCGGTGAGGCGGATGCGCCCGTCGGCCGGGGGCACGGCATCGGCCGCGTTGATGAGCAGGTTCAGAACGCAGCGGTAGATACCGCGCTGGTCGACGCGAATGGGCCGCGTTGCGTCCTTGAAGTCGACATCGAGGGCGACGCGCCGCGCGGTGAGGAGGGCCCAGAAGCTCTGCGCGACCTCGTCGAGCAGGGCGGCGACGTCGCAGTCCTCGACGACCGGCACGCGGACCTTCGAGAAGGCGAGCATGTCTTCGACGAAGCTGGCAATGCGCTTGGTGCTGCGTTTGAGGATGGGCCAGCTTCGCTCGAGAAATTCGCGGTTGCCCTGGCTGAAGCCCTGGTCGATGAGCTCGACGCTGCCGACCATGCCGGTAATGATGTTCTTGATGTAATGCGACAGGCCCGCGACGGCCTGGCCGATGGCCGCCAGGCGTTCGGAGCGCAGGTTTTCCTCGATGAGGCGGGCGTTGGCGAGAGCGGTGGCGGCGAGATTCGAGAACATCTCCATGACGCGCATGTCGGGCTCGGTGAAGCAACCGCCGCCGACCTTGTTGACCACCTCGAGCACGCCCACGAGCCGGTCGCGGTCCATGAGCGGCACGGCCAGGAGGGAACGGGTTTCGAAGCGGCTGGCTTCGTCGGCCATGCGATAGAAGCGCTCGTCGTGCTGCACGTCCCGCACGTTGATGGATTCACGCCGCTGGGCGGCGGCGCCGGCAATCCCCTCCCCCAGCTTCAGCCGGATTTCGCGCTTGAGGGCCTGCTGATCGCCGGTGTCGCCGAGGGCCACGTGGAAGTATAGTTCGTCCCGCTCGGCATCGTAGAGCATCAGGGAGGAGGCTTCGGCGTGGGCGAGCTGCTGGCTTTCCTCGACGATGCGTTCGAGCAGGGTATCGCGGTCGGTGATGGCGCTGATGAGGCGGTGCACCCGGTATACGGCGTCCACAATTCGGACCAGTTCGTCCGAAGACAGGTTGTTGAGCCAGGAGACTTGGCTGGTGACATCCATAGTCACGCGCCGCCTCCGCCCGCGTCAACCGCGCCGGACCATGAGATGGATGCTGGGTTAGAACGGTGTTTCAAGAACACGCCCCCTTGCGTTCACCCGAAATTGTGCCGGCTCACGGCTCCACGTGGGACTCGATTACCGGCAGGGCATGATATATCACGTCTCCGACGGCCTGCAAACTGCCGGCGCAGACCTTGTCGAGGGTGTCGCGGGACGTGTGCCAGGTATTCTGGTGCGCCGCGGCGGAGCCGCCGTACTCGAAATCAATGAGTTCCAGCGCGGGCAAGCCGGCGCGCCGGAATGGAATATGGTCGTCTTCGATGCGGCGGCCGGTGAGGAGAAAGGCCTTGTCGTATCCCAGACGCCCGGCCTGTGCCCAGACGGCCTCCTCGAGCCATTCGGGCGCGTCGGGGTCCTTGTAGATGCCGAGCTTGCAGTCGCCGATCATGTCCACGTTCACGACGGCCTTCACCTGGGCAACCTCGCCGGTCTCGATCAGGCGCCGCACGAAAGCGCGGCTGCCGTAGAGGCTATCCGTCTCGGTCCAGGTCTGGAAGGCTTCTTCCCCATCGAGGAAACACAACCAGACGGTGCAGCCTTCGCGCTGGGGCCCCAGGGTGCGCGCCATCTCGAGCATCCAGGCCGTGGTCGAACCGCCGTCGTTGGCGCCCACGAAGACGAACTCGGGGAAGTATTTGGTGTCGTAGTGGTTGGTCAGGAGGATGAGGCCGGGTTGCGTCCCCTGAACCACGCCCACGAGATTGGTCATCGAGCGTGGACCCAAGGGCGTACTGGCGGTGAAGGTCTGTTCCCACACGTCGAGTCCGGCCAGTTTCAGTTCGTCGCGGATGAGGGTCTGCACCTTGGCGCTGCCCTCGGTGCCGGGCACGCGCGGGCCGATGGCGACGATGCGCGCGAGGTCGGTATAGGCGCGTTCGCCGTCGAAGGGGGAACTGGCGCCGGGCGCCATCCAACAGCCGTTCATGGAAAGCAGCAGGCTAAACGCAACGTTGCGTGCGGTCGATACTATGTTTGTCACTGGCCTCACCTCGCTCGTTGAAGGACTAATTGTAGCGGGTTGTCACCATTTATGCACTGAGTACGTCATATAGATGGAACTTTAGTGCGCATTTTGGACACTTTAATAAGGTGGTTCAGTTCGCTCAAGTGTGTACGGGCGCATTGCGGGCTTTTCAGGGCTGCTATTCAATTATTTCCATACAACTTAAGTGTAAGTTGGACAAGGAATTAGGCGAGCATAACTGATCATAGCGGTAAAAGTGTAATTTTTGATGGACAGAATGCGCTTTGTGTGATAATATCTGATCTGGAGGTACCGAAGTATGCGAAGCTATACGACAGACGCGGACTGGGATGACCCGTTCGACCATGTCGACGAACGGCGTCGCGCGCCGCGAATCAAGTGCCGGTTCAAGCTGTCCATCACAGCGGACGATCAGGACCGGAACCAGCGTGTGGTTGGCCCGGGACTGGTTCGGGATATTTCGCTGACGGGCATGCTGCTGGTTACGAAACATTCGCTGGCGCCGGAGCAGCGCGTGCAAGTCGAAGTGCCCACCATGGGCTGCGTCGACAGCATGTGCCTGCCGAGTGTGTTTGAAGGCACGGCTGAAGTTATCCGTGCCAGGGAAATCGATGGCGGGAAGCAGGACGTCGCGCTGCGCTTTGGCGAGGACCTGTTCCAGAACATGGATTTCGCCATTTTTATTGACGCCCTGATGACGGTGTCGAAGGTGATGACCCCGACGCAAAAGATCGCGTAAGGCCTCTCCCGCGCATCCTTCCCCTAAGGAGTACGCCCGCGCGGGAGAGCGGATGGCGATGATGCCTGCCTTTTCTTCCTTCTTCCTTCTTTTCCTTTCTTTTCATTCCTCATGATTTGCGGGAGCCGTGCGTTTTGAAGAATGGGTCTTATGGGCCGGATGGGATTCCCATGACTCTCATAACTCCTATAGCTCCCATCAGGCCCCCTTGGAGAGGTGGGGCGTCATGTTGGGCGGGAATGCTGGTAGAATTCGAGGGATGCGGAGCGTCTGGCTCCGCGGTGGCCTTGCCTTTCATCTTCTTTTGAGGAGATTTCTTCGATGACGTTACTTCCGTTACTTTTCGTGCTGGCGGCTTCGCCCCAGCTTAGCGTGCTGAAGACCGACTTGCCGGTGTGGGACGTGGCCGCGGCCGATCTGGACGGCAACGGCAAGGCGGATATTCTGGCGTTGTGCTCGGACCCGGAGAACCTGCCGCTGCGGAAGCAGTTGGCGGTGTTCCTGGCGGAGGAGGGCGGTTATCCTTCGGCGCCGTCGTTTACGCTTCCGCTGGCGACGGAAACGGGCGGGGTGTTTCTGGCGGAGATTGATGGGACGGCGCCGGCGGAGTTGGCCGTGACGGGTCCCGCGGGCGCGCAAATCCACTCGTACGCGGACAGGAGCCTGAAAGCGGGCGAGACGGTGAAATTCACGTCGCTCCTGCCGAGCCATGTCGAGCAGCCGGTGTTCCTGAAGAACACGGCGGCGGACTTCAACGGGGACGGGAAAGACGAGTGGCTGGTGCCCGTGGCGACGGGGTTCGAGATTCACTCGCTCGGCGGGCTGGTCGCGCGGGTCGAGGCGGACATGAACAACAGCGTCGAATCGGGCGAGACGAACCGCATTACGCACCGGATACCGTCGTACACGCCGTTCCAGTTGCCGGGCCAGCCGCTAAAGGGGCTGGCGTTCATGAGCGACAAGTACGTGGACTACGCGTATGGGGACAATTGGTCGGAGCATTCGCGGTTCAAGATTCCGCTGGACCTGAAGGAGAAATGGGTGGCGGAGGCGCGGATGAGCGACATTGACGGGAACGGCCTGCCGGACCTGGTGGTGACGCAAACGCAGGGCACGGTGAACATCAAGGGGCTGACGCAGGTGTATTTCGCGAAGGAGCCGTTCACGTTTTCGGAAACGCCGGATGTGACGTTTCCGGTGAACGGCGCGCTGTCGAACCCGCTGGTGAAGGACGTGAACGGCGACGGCAAGAGCGATCTGCTGTTTATCAAGGTGCCGTTCGGGGTCAAGATGATCATGAACTACCTGATGTCGCAGCGGTTGTCGCTCACGATCGAGGCGCACCTGTTGAAGGACGGCAACTTCGCGGTGGAACCGGATATGAAGTCGGGCCTGACCGTGGACGCGCCGGAGAACCGCAAGCGCGTGGCGTATGCGCTGGGCGATTTCAACGGGGACAAGTGGATTGATCTCGCGTTCGGCAGCGGCGCGGCGGAACTGGTGTTTTACACGGGGACGCCGGAGCGATTGCTGTCGTCGAAGCCGTGGCAAAAGCTTGCGGTACCGAGCATCGGCGAGGCGCGGCCCTATAAGCTCAACGAGGGCGACGCGGAAGACCTGGTGATCTTCCACCCCTCGAGTCCCGATGATAAGCGGATCGACGTGATTGTGTTTTGACGGGGAATGCGAGCTCGCAGCTTCCGTATGGCTTGTTGTTTTTTCTTGTTTGGGCCGGTCTTGGGGAAAGCGGGGACAGTTTCCACTTTTGGCCGGTGGGGCTGGTTGACTGTGAAAGCTAAGACGAAGTTGGGGGCTTCGCAGGAGAGTTTGGGGCTTATCAAAAGTGGAACAGTCCCCGTTTTCCCGCTGTAGGCGTTAAGGGGCTGAGGCGCGCCATACGGGGGGGTGATCGCGAGTGCCGACGAGGACGTCCTGGTCGGCGTTGCGTCGCAGGAGGATGACGATGCGGGGGTTTTCCTCGGGGTGCTTGGACTTGCTGCCTCCCGGTGAAAACTCGGGATGGGATTCCATGGTCGCGACCATGCCGTAGGCGTTTTGAGGTGTGAAGCGCACGGAGACGCCGCGATAGTCGTGGCAGAAGCGGTCAAGCAAGGGCCTGACTTCCTTGGTGGAAGCGATGAGGTGGCGGGGTACTATGTGGGGTCCGCGAAAGGCGATGACTTCGACTTCGCCTTCGGGGAATTCGGATGCCAGACCGGACGTGATATAGGCGACCGCGCGCTGCGGGTCGGAGAAATCACTGTTCATATTCAACCCCTCCCCGTTACCCATGCAGGTACAACTCGGGAATTGATGAATCTTGCGTGTGAATTCAGACTGCCAGGTGAGCCGGGAACCCTTGTGGAGGAAGTATACCATCGGGCGCACTGCATTGCAATTTTTCTCGCTTTGTTCGTTTTTCGTGTTTTCCCGTAGTGGATGAGGCGGGGCGCGCATGTAACCCCGAATTCCCATTCGGGGTCTTTGGGATCAGGTGCGGCGCCACGAAGAAAAGGCAAAAGACCCCGAATGGGAATTCGGGGTTACATAAGAACACCCCCAAGCCATGAAGCCGGCTTGGGGGTGCCACAAAAGAGGGTTAGTTGGCGGGTGCGGGGGCCTGGTGGCCTTGGGGGTCGGTGTCGAGGTACTGCTGGTCGTCGAGGGGGACGAAGTCGTTGACGGCTTTCCAGTTGAACTTGGCGTCGAAGGGGTCGAGGGCCTTCTGGGGATCGAAGATCTCGGGGTTCACGGGCAGGGCGTTGTAAGGCTCGGCGTTGTCGGCGCCTTCCGTAAACATGTCGGCCAGGTCGGAGGCGAAGCCGTCGTATTGGTTGAGCGGGGGCAGGCCGTGGATGAGGAAGACGGTCTTGAGGATGCTTGCGATGCTGGTGTGGGTGTGGGAGATGTGGCCTTTCTTCGCGAAGGGGCCGATGGCCATGCAGATCGAGCGGTGCGCGTCGACGGTGTCGCGGTAGCCCTGGGCGTCATCCTCGGTGACGAAGATGACCGTTTCCTTCCAATAGGGGCTGTGGCTGATGAGCTCGACGAGGCGGCCGAGGGCGAGGTCGTTGTCGCTCATGTAGGAGGCCCAGTAGGGATAACCGTCTTCGGGGCGTTCGCCGGAGCCGTGGTCGTTGGGAAGCATCATGGTGATGACGGGCGGGAAGGGTTCCTTTCCTGACAGCCAGCGTTCGCGGAAGTTTTTCTCGAACATGTCGAGGCGGAACTGGTCGGGGATGTTGGTGTTGTAGGTGGCGAATTCGCGGCTGGTGTTGTCGAACAAGACCTTGGGCATGGGGTAATTCACGCCGAGGCGGATTCCGGTCATGAAATCCTGTTGCTCTTCCTCGTGGTATGCGAACTCGAAGCCGAGGCCGAAGTTGTAGAACTTGATGCCGTTGCGTTCGAAATGCTCCCAGATCGAGCCGGCTTCGTTGTAATCCTCGGGATAGATCGCGCCGGAGGACCCGATGAACGCGAAATTGCCGGGGCCTTCGCCTTCGGCGTCTTCGCCGATCTTGGCTTCCATGAATTCGTTCGGGTACGTGCCCACGAGCCAGCGGTGGCCGTCGACGGAATGATCGGAATCGCAGTAGAAATTGTCGTTGATCGCGAAGCGCTTGGCGAGCGCGATGTGGTTGGGCATGGTGACGACGTTCTCGACCTTGCGGGTGCCGTCTTTGCTCTCGACGGTGGTGGGCTTGCCCTGGCGGCACCACTCCTCGCTGCCGCGGCCGCCGGGGAGCGCGCCGAAGACTTCGTCGTAGGTGCGGTTTTCCTTGGTGACGTAGATGACGTGCTTGATGGGGCTGGCCCAGGCCTTGGGTGCGACGGGGATCGCGTGGCCTTCCTTGCGGGCGGCGTCCTCGGCGGTTACGAAGCGGACGTTGTTCTGGACGACCTTCGCGGTGAGGGCTTGCAGGGCTTCGGGCGTTGCAGGCACTTCGATGATTTGCAGGTATCCGCGCATGAGGTCGCCGATGCCGGTGGGGTCGCCTTCCTGGTGGTTGGGTCCGGCGTTGGGACCGGAGCCGATGCCCTTGGCGTTCGCGACGTAGAGGGTCTTGCCGTCTGGCGAGACGGACACGCGGCTCGGGAACCAGGCCGTGGGGATGTGGCCGAGGACGGCGGGGTCGTCGCCGGAGATGTCGATGACGCCGACGGCGTTGACGCCGGCTTCGGCGACGTAGAGGCGCGTGGCGTCGGGCGAAAGCGCGAGGCCGAAGGGGATCATGCCGCGGAGCTTTTCGGCGCGGGGGTCGAGGATGAGGTTGATGTCGCGGATGCGCTCGCCGGTCTCGGCGTTAAGGACGGTGATGCTGTCGTTGCTGCCGTTCGAGACGAAGACAAAGCGGTCGGTAGCGACGAGGGAGTTGGGGCTGCTGCCGCCGACGGCGGGAAAGTCTTCGAGTTGTTCGCCGACGAGATGGCCGGTCTTGGTTTTTCCGGCGACGGCTTCCTTGCCGGCTTCGGCAAGGTCGATGGTCCAGACGGACATGCCGCGGATGTCGTTGGGATCGCCGAGGCCTTCGGCCTTGATGCCGTTGATGGTGACGCCTTCTTCGGCTTCTTTCGAGGGCACACCGAAGGGTGGGAAATCGAGGAGGGCTTTCTTGCCTTCGGCGTCGCGGTGGAAGCTGTATTCGAACATGCCGACGTTGGCGACGTAGGCCTTCTTGCCGGAAGGATGCAGCGCGAGGCCGAAGGGGTAGCGTCCGACGGCGATGCTGCGGACGACGCGCTTTTCGGGGACGCTGATCACGAGGAATCGGAAGTTGGACTGGTCGAGGGCGTAGAGGGTCTGGCCGTCTTTGGACAGGCGCATGTCGCCGAGGTAGCCGTTGCGGTAGAGAGTGCCGTCGGCTTCGTGGGCGCAGTCGATGCGGAAAAGGCGCTGGCGGGTTTCGAGGTCGAAGGCGACAACGCTCCAATCGCGTCCGCCGGCGGCGTAGAGGACCCTGTTTTCGGGATCGACGGCGAGGCCCATGTAGACGGCGTCGAGCACGCCGTTGTCCTTGCCGGGCTTGTCGGGTATCTGCCAGAGCGCGGGCTCGGCGGGATTCGCGAGATCGAGGATCGAGAGGGTAATCGGGCTACCGCTGTTGGCGGTGATGAGGCGGCGTCCGTCGGCGCTGAGGGTCATGCCGTAGGGGTGCGGATGGATGCGCAGCATGCGGCCCTCGGGCGTGATGAGGCGGCCGTTGGGCAGGACGGTCGTACCGTCGGGATCGAGTTCGACATAGCGTTCGCCGGAGGGGGCTTGTGTGATGAAGGCTTCCTGGCCGGACGCCGCAACGCAAAACAACACGAATAAGAGGATCGCGCTATATGCACGCATGGCACAGTCTCCCTCAGGAAAGGTTTCGGTGGTTGGAACCGTTTGGTGCCGTTCTACCACAATCGCCGCGGCGGAGCAATCGGCTGAGGGAACGACACGAAGAACTACAAGAGCAAGAACAACCACGGATAAAACGAATCTCACGAATGGGATTTGGGATGGCCCGCGGCGCTTTGACCTCCGGTTGCTTTTCATTCCTCCCATCTTTCCCATGACTCTCATAACTCTCATGCGTCTTATGGGAAAGATGGGAAGTATGGGAGGAATGGGAATGATGAGAGGGATACAGGCCGGGGGCTCGTTACACGGGTGTGGCCTGCTTGTGGCGAAACCTTGCATGTGGGGGGTAAGTCTGAAAGCTGTGAAAAACCCTTTCCGCGGCATACTCATTGCGGCCCTGATTGCGGCCAGCGTATTGACGTTCAGCATCGGTGTGATCTCGCCGGTGGTGCCGCCGTTTGTCGGGCGGCCGGACGTGGAGAAGGTGCTGCATCTGAAGTGGGGGGCGAAGCCGAGCCTGCAGTTGAAGAACAACCAGGGCTCGGTGTCGGTGGTGACCTCGGAGGGCAAGGAGATCGTCGCGGATGTCCGGATCCGGGGCTATCAGGGCCGGGCGGAGGATACGGGACGCTGCTACAAGTACCTCGAGAAGATGATGCACGTTCAGGAGACGGGGAGCACTTTGCAGGTTGAGGTGGAGCCGGACGAACGGCCCGCGGACCTCGAGTTGCTGGTGGATATCGAGTTGGCGGTGCCACGGGGCACGGACGTGGACATCAGGTGCGCGAGCGGCAACGTATGGGTGGGCGCGGGTTGCCGGGACGTGCGGGTGCGCGGGCGGAACACGGACATCGGCATCGACCATGCGGCCGGCGATGTGCTGGCGACGAGCACGAACGGTCAGATCCGAGTGGTGGGCGCGAAGCGCGACACCAACATCGAAACCGTTAACGGCAATGTTTACGCGCACTTGCAGGGCGGGTCGCTCCAGGCGAGCACGATGAACGGGGCGATCGTGACGCGAATTCTGGATCCGGATGTGCGGTATTGCGATTTGACCACGCAAAACGGAGGCATTACACTGGTCTTGAATAAAAAGTGCGCCGCGTTCGTCGAAGCCAGGACGGAACGTGGGCTCATCCGATCCGATTGTGACGTGGATTCTTCGCACGGTGTCAATCGCAGCCGGCACCTGGAGGGGAACATTGGCTCGGGCCGTATGTACCTCTCGATGAAGACGCTCAACGGCAACGTTCGGATCCGCCAGGAGTAAGCGATGCATTCGGAAGAAGCCGCCCGTGGGGTCGAGGAGACCGAAACCGGCGACGTCTCGGATCTTGAACTGGTTCAACGCACCACGGCGGGCGATGTCGAAGCGTTCTCGGAACTGGTCCGTCGCCACGAACAGAATGTCTACAACCTTTCCTACCGTTTCATGCGGGAAGCATCCCTGGCCGAGGACATGGCCCAGGAGGCCTTCCTGAAGGCGTTTCGTCTGCTGAAGGGGTTCCGTGGCGCGTGCAGTTTTTCGACGTGGATGTATCGCGTGACGTGCAGCGTGTGCCTGACGGAGTTGAGCCGGCGCAAGCGGCGCGGTGAGGTGGAACTGCTCCCGGCGCACGGCGGGGTGACGGCCCCGATCGGCATGGACTGGTCGGACATGCCGGAGTTGATGCGCGGTTGCGTGCGGCGCCTGCCGGAGCATTACGCGACCATCATTACGATGTATTACTTCAAGGAGATCTCTTACGACGAGATCGCGCGGGGGCTGGCGATTCCGATGGGCACACTGAAGACGTGGATGCATCGGGCGCGGCTGCAATTGCGCACGATTGTCGAAAAGGAGCTCAACAGCGACGATGCGGTCGAAGAAACAGCCTGATCTTCTCCCCCCAATCGAGACCGCGTTTCAGCGCGAGACGCTGAAACCCGCGCCGGTGGGACTGCGCCGGCGAATCGAGCAACGCGTCCGTTACGTTGCCTTGCAGGACAAGGAGCGGCGGCGTTTTCGCGAAAGCGTGGCGGCGGGCGTGGCGGGGATTGTCGCGTTCGGCGTTGTGGCGGGGGTGGCGGCGTGGCAGTTGTCGCCCCTTGGCCGGCTGGCGGCGGGCACGCCCGGCGCGCGCGGGCAGTTGGACCGGCTGGCGGTGTCCATGGCGGATTCGTGGATGGAAATCGCGGGCTTGGCGTTTTGCGCGCTGCTCGCGACTACGCTTCTTGCACTTTTGCTTGCGCGCGGACCCAAGCCCGTTTCGGCAAACCTGCGCCACCGCGGGTAACGCTCTCCCCCACTCCCTTCGTTGGTTCAACCGACATTTCCGGGATGAGCCGTCTTTTTCGTGCTCGTCATCGTACTCAGTTCTTGCAGTTCCTGGTGCAACCAAGAGCTCCCCTTGGAAAGGGGAGTTACGAAAACAAGAGGCGATTACGAGTACGAAGAAGAGCGATTACGAGCACGAGTATGAGCACGCGGGGGGTCGAGAAAGGGGGTGGCAAGGCGGTTCCGTTCAGTTTGCTTCCTTTTTGGACCGGCTGCGGGTACTATGTGTGCCGCGGCACACGGAGACGGGAATGTCCCGTGCCTGGGACCGGTCGCAAAAGAGGCTCCGGACAGGCGGGATTCCTGTTCTAAATAGTGCATTTATATGCGTTTAGATAACACTGATCCAGGCCCAACAGAGGTCTTTCCTTGTGGGGGACCATCTGCTATAATCTGCCTTCGTTTTGAGGGGAAATGAGCTTCGCATGGTAAAATCGAAGAAAGGAACGACGGCGATGCCGGTGAAATATCACTGCCCCAAATGCGGCAGGCGCTTCGTGGACTGGGGTGCTGAGAAGCTGGGATTCAAGTGCCCTGATTGTGAAGGCGAAGAGCTGGTTCGCGCGGGGGTATCGGAAGACCGGCCGGCCAAGCGTGCCAGCCTGAAGCGCGGAGCCCGCAAGGTGGTGCCTGTCGAACCTATCGTGGATGAGTCGGAATTCCTGGAAGAAAGCGAAGGCGTTGTCGACGTCGAGGTGGAGGAAGAGGTCGAGGAGGAAGAGGAAGTCTTCGTTCCGGTCGAGGAAGAGGAAGCCCCGGGCTTCGTTCACAGCCCCACCGAACTGATCACCACGGACACGGACGAGGACGAAGTGGATCTTGATATGCCGGACGATCTGAATTTTGGCGATGCGCCGGCACTGCCGGACGAGGGCTTCGAGGAGCCTGAAGAGGATCCCTGGCACGCATAGCGTTTAGCATGCAACGGTGGCGGCCTCGGAGCCTATCGCGCGGCGCACGTTGAAGTGGTATGAAAGACCCCGGTTCCAGGAACCGGGGTCTTGTTTTCTTGGGAAGGGGCTCAGGGTTTGGCCGGCGCCGCGGGAGGGGGCGGGGCGGACGGCGCGATTGGCGTGGTTGGCGTGACTTCCGCCGGGGCGGCGTCGGGCCCTGGGATCTCGATCGCGCCCTGCGTCTTGAGCGTTTCGACCGCTTCCTTCGTGGCGACGACAATCTGGTCCTTGAGCAGAAGCGCCTCGAGGGCAGGGAATTTCTTTGGCAGTTCATCCTTGAGGAGGTTGAAGAGCGTCATGGGCTGATCGGCGCTGAGGACGTAGGACCAGCGGCGTTCGGCTTTGGGCAGTTCTTCGACCGAGGGATCGAGCACGACATCGACATTGGCGCGCTTGCACAGTTCGGTCAATACGACCCCCACGTCTTCGTTCTTGAATTCGGCGGGTGGCTTGGAAATGTCGGCGCTGAGTTTGCCGGAGAACTTCATTCCGGGAAGGAGATCGTGGGAGGCCGGTTGGGTGGCCTGTGTGACGCCCCGCTTCACGTCGAGCGCGGTGATGTTGTCGCGTTTCACTTCCTTGATTTGTGCGCGCGGAATGGCGAGTTCGACGCCGCTGATGACCTGAAGCACCATTTCCTTGGGCGATTCCTTGATGATCTGGACGCCGTCGATGACGGTGCCGTCGACGAGGGTGATCACATCGCCGCTCTTGGGCTTGGGCGGCGGAGGCGGAGGAGGCGGCGGCGTCTCCTTGTCCTCCTCGGCGGCCTTGGCGCCTTTGGCGGCGTCGGCTTTGGGTTTGGGCTTTGCCGGCCGTGGACGAGGCGCGGGCGGTTTCCCGGCGGCGCCGTCGGCGATGGCTACGGTCTCGCCTGCGGCGGCCCCCTGCGCAGGCTCTTGCGCGCCGGCAAAGGCGGAAAGCAAGAGAAGGGAGCCCATAAAGAGGCAAGTCGTTTGAATATGCATGCCCACCCCACACTCGGTCGGAGAGGTACGTCCCTATCGGGACCGGCTTCTCTCGGTGTTACAACTTCACATCCCACCACACACAGCACGTCGTATGGTAGTCTAGGAACCCCACGCGTCCATGTCAAGAGCAGCCGCTGTCCGGGTCGAGACTCGCGGAGCGCCTCCACACCGGGCACGAAAAAAAGGCGGAGAAGTTGACACGGGAATTTTCTGTATGCTATGCTTCGCGCACCGTTGAGCGGGAGTAACTCAGTGGTAGAGTGCCACCTTGCCAAGGTGGACGTCGCGAGTTCGAATCTCGTCTCCCGCTCCATTTTAATGCCAATTGAGCCCAATGGGTTGCGTTAACGCAGTCCGTTGGGCTTTTTTCATTTTTGACCTGGATCACGCGTGCCGGAACAGAAGGTGTCTGTACCGGGGAAGACACGATATCCGGTCAAGCACACTGCGGCGTGAAAGCTTAGACAGAAGTGGCTGTTTCGCGGTGATTCCTATCCTGACCCGCGATGCTCTTTCGAAATGTGAGCTAAGTTCACGCAGGCCTGCGCAGCATATATCGTTTACGCCGGTTGAAGGCCTCGCAGCGAATCAGACAAACCACGTAAACCTCCCAAATATTGTGCAACGCTGCTATACCTTTCACCATTGTAATAGTCATTCCTTATCAGTATGTAAGAGATTACATTGGGTAAGCGTTTGCGTGGAACGGGGTTAATTCTCGAGCGCCATCTGGTCTGAATCTTGCTGTCTTGCAGCGGTGGTACGTCTCTCCGGTGATCGGGCCGGAGGGGCATGCTCACACGGGTCTATCAGGCACACTTGCCCCCCATACTACCTGTCGGTTCTGAACAATCAACACACTGTAACGGAGGATCATGCATGAAGAGGGTATGTTTTTTTGTGGTGGCGGCCTTAATCGCTTCCGCCGGCGTGGTACATGCGGACGAGATTCCCGTCGATCTTTCGGTATCGGTAGACGACGACCTTACGGTACTGGGAGAGACGATTGAAACGGACCGTGAAGGCGGCTTCGAGGCGGAAGGCTCGGTCGAGAACGAAGCGTACACGCTGGACTGGGAAATTGGCGGCCATCTGGACCCGGCCCTGGTCGTGTCGGGTTCCATCACCAATCTGACGAATGCGGCCATCAACGTGGCGTTTCTTTTCGCCACGCCGGTCATTCCCTTCCTTCCGCCTTCCGGTGCGGGCGGCTCGATTGCGGGTTCCGTGACGGACGGCAACGGCGACGGTGTGACGTTGAGCAATGTGGACTCCTCGCTGTACACGGCTCTGGTGAACGGCACGGATTTCCGTACGCTTGGCGATTCGCCGTTCAATTTCACTTCGGCCGTGCCGTTTGGCAGCGCCGCGCTTCCGGTTCTGTCGTTCGGCATTCCGGGATTGACGGAGCCGGGTCCGGGCGTGCTGGTGACGGACATGGGCATCCTGGTCGCGTTCCAGCTCAGCGCGCACGATTCGGCGGCGTTCACGGCGAACTTCGTTCTGGAGCCGCGCGATGAAGTTATTCCGGAACCGGCGACGCTTGGCCTGATGGTCATCGGGCTTGCCGGGTTCGCGGGCCGCGCGCTTCGTCGCAGGAAGTGCAGCTAACCTTTCAACGGCGTTTTCGGATCTCCCTGGCCCGGCGAAACGCACGCGGGTGTGCGTTCGCCGGGCTCTTACTTTTCTGAAGTCTTCCTCCCTCGTGAACCGGCCTGGCTCCCGCTGTTGCGCGAGCAGCGCCGGGGGGGGCGGCCGCAGACGGGCGGAACTACGGGTTGACAGCCGCTTTTCATCCGCCCATGATTGCGGCCTGAACAGGCTGCAATCGAAACGCAGGGGATCCCCCCTTCGTGAGCTTGTTCGGGGTGTCCAGGGCATTGGGCGATGCTTCCCGTCTTCACTTTGCTCTTTAAGCACCCCCAAACAAGTTGGTACATCCGGTACTTCCGGGAACGATTGTCTTTCTCGTGCTCGTGCTCGTAATCGTGCTCGTAATCGATTCTTCTTCGTACTCGTCATCGTACTCGTAATCGTAATCGGTTCTTGTAGGTCTTCGTCCTACCAAGAACTCCCCTTGGAAAGGGGAGCTACGAGAACCGGCCCCGTAGAGTTGGGGGGACAAGCAAGGACACAATCCGATTACGAGTACGAGTACGATGACGAGTACGAACAAGAATCGATTACGAGTACGATTACGAGCACGAGCACGAAAAGAAAGGTCCCTCCCGGAAATGCCGGATGAACCAACAAGTTTGGAGGTGGGGCATACTGGGAAAGATAGCACTTGGAGTAAGAAGATGAAGATTGGGCGACGCGAGTTTATGGTTGCGGGCGCAGTGTGTGGCGCGGTGTCCTGCCGGATGTTGAACGAGGGCGGCCGTAATCGAAATACGGAAGCGGGCCGGATCTTCTTTACCTCGCAGGGCAAGACGGGAATGGTCAACGCGGACGGCACGGACTTGCGGTACTTTGAATTCGACGTGCCGAACCAGGCGACGTGGCAGCCGTGCGGATTTCTTTCGGACGGGAAGCGGGTGCTGTTTCTGAGCATGGAGCCGCGACGGGATGGTCCGGGCCGGCCGTTTGATGAGTATTACCACCAGACGCCGACGCATTTGTGGATCCACGACCTGGACAGCGGCACGCTGACGGAGATCGCGACGCGGGACCGGATGGCGCCGTTCTATACGCCCTTGCTGCTGCTTGGCGACGACCGGATTCTTATGCAAGTCGTGCGCAAGACGGGCGGGCAGATCTTCAGCATGAAACTGGACGGGAGCGATGCGCGGGAGTTTACGGGCGCGGAGGAAGGCATGCCATATGGCCTTCAGGCGAGTCCCGATGGAAAACGCGTAGCGTTCCACATCGCCAGTCCGAGCGGGTACCAGATTTGGACGGGGAGCGCGGAGGGCGGCGAGCGGACGCTGGTGGCGGCGGACCCGGAACACCTCTATTTCTGCCCGTGCTGGTCGCCCGATGGGGAATGGCTGGCGTATCAGGATTGCCTGTACCGGCAGGATCCGGGGCACGACTGGGCGGACCTTCGTCTGAGCCGCCCGGACGGGTCGGAGCACCGCATGCTGACGGAAGGGCAGGCGCTCTGGTTTGGGGCCACGTACGGGTCGGCCGGGAACCGAGGCGGGGGCTCCAATACCCCGAGCTGGACGCACGACGGCGCAATTCTGTGCTCGCGCAGGCTACCGGGGTCGAAGGTGCCGTGGGAGTATCAGGCTCAGCGCCCGGACACGGATCACTTCAACCGGGACTTCAAGCCGGAACTGGCGAAGGGCGGCACGGAGATTTGCCGCATCGACCCGCGGGACGGAACGCTTACCCGCGTTACGCATTCGGAGCCGCCGGTGTGGGACTTTCGGCAGAGCGAGTCGCAGGATGGGCGGGAGATTGTGTTTTGCCGCGCGGAAACGGGCGCCAGCCCGGCCGTTTGGGTGATGGACTCGGATGGAGAGAATGCGCGCATGCTCACTCGGGGGATCGACGAACGGGGTGCGGACCATCCGCGGTGGGTGCCGTTGTCGCGGTAAAGGATTTGGCGAAGGGATCCTCTCACCCCTTCCCTCTCCCCAGGGAGAGGGAGAAAGAGGCGGCGTCCTTACTATTCTGCAGCCGGGGGCTGGCTGGCAAGTAGTGCGTTCCTCAGTTCGGGGCTGTCGACCACTTCAAGCGCTTCGGACTGGAGCTGCTTTGCCTTCGCAGTTTCTCCGGTTTCGTTTAGAATCTTGATGATGCTCACCGCCTTCGTGGTGAAAATTCCGGCGAATGCCTCCCGGGTGTCTTCGTCCCGGGCGTGGGTTACCGCTTCCCTTTGGTAGAAGCTCTTTGCTGCATCGAACTGCTTATCCGGATCACCCAGGTATTTCTTCGCGAGCGCAAATTCCCCCGCCTCCACCAAATCGGGTTCCGCGACGATGTAAGCCCGCGCTGCGAAAGAAGCATCGGATGCATCGATGCGCTTGAAGAGTTCGACGGTCGCTTGCTTGTCGTCCAAGTTGTCGTTGATGGAAGAAACATCGTGAAAGAGTTGCCATTCGGTCTCGCCTTTCAGGAGGCGGGCGGTATCCCGGTCCCGGATGCTCTTGAGGGCCTCCAGAGCTTTGGGGTATTTCGAGGCCAGTTCCATCCAGTCGCTGAGCGCAAACGACAGGCGCACGCCTGCCTGGGCTTCGTCAATTCCGAGCGCATGCTCGTGATACCAGATGTGCTTTTGGAGGGCCGCTTCGTAGTCGCCCTTTTCACGCAGGCGGCATGCTTCCTCCAAGGCCTTCTCTGCCGCGCTTTCCTCCTCCGAGGACGCGTCATCCATGAATGCCGCGTCGTATTGAATGCCCTCGGGCGCCTTCGGAAGGGTCGGCTCAGCGGCCTGTGCCTGGGGGCTGACCGTGTAAACCTTTCCCTCGCTAACCCAGAAGGCCATGTCGCTTTCGCCAATGACGGCAGTACCGTTCTTGAAGGGATGCGCGTCGAACCGCAACGAGCCGCTCGTGGATGCCGGCAGGTACGGCACCGCGAGCATGGCATCCTTCAGCGACGGGTCTCTGCCACAGTTCGCGAAAGCGAGCGATGCCGCGATGGCGAGCAGCATACAGCAGGCGCTGCGCATGTTTGCGTTTCTCCTATGGGCTTTCGGTGACCCAATGACTCTGGATTTTTGACTTTACACTAGAGGCGGGCTACAGTCCAACAGGAAAGCCTAATCAGGGGAGAACAAACCATGCGCGCACGACCTGCAAGTGTCCAGATCGGACTTGCCCTCTTGTCCCTCGAAGTGCTGCTGAAGCTGTGGATCTTTATATCGATTCCCGGCGCCCAATGGGAGCACGGCCTGGACACAGTGGCGTATCAGGCGGTGCCGTTACTCGTAAGCGCGGGAACGCTGGGGTTTCTCTGGTGCGGCCGAGGCTGGGCGCGCGGCGGCATTGTGCTCCTTTTGGGCCACGATGTTTATAGACTGGCGCAATTTGTGCTGCACTTCCGCGTCGAGATGCTGGCGGTATTTGCGTTCTGGTGGATCCTCCGCGTGCTCGTCAATTCCGTGTCGCTTGCCTTGCTTTTCCGTCAAGACTCGCGGGAGTGGTTCGCGCATTCGTTGGCGGCGCGAATCGAACGGCGGACCGGAATTCCGCCGGAGGACCAGGCGGGACTTCCCAGACGCTACTGGGGCGCGTTCGCGCTGGGTGCATTGGCCCTCGGCTGGGGCCCGTATCCCGTGTTCATCGTCGCCTTGATAATGTTCTTTAATATGCTGGAACAGATTCCCGAGAATTTCGTGGTTCGGGTCTTCATCATCGTAGTCTTTGCAGGCGTTTATTCAGGTCTGTTCTTTGCAATCGGGACGGCGCTGGGATGGATCTTCGACACGGTTCGCGGCGCGAATCATCCCAAGCCCCCCTTGACGCAGCAGCGGGTCGAATAGGCTCCTTGACCGGTACCGATGAAGATCCTTCTCGTAGATGCCTATTCGGCCGCGCATGTGGGGAATGCGGCGCTGCTGGAGTGCAGCTTGGACGTGCTGCGGGAGACTTTTCCGGGGGCTACGTTTGAAGTGCTGGCGAAGGATCCCGGGGCGCTGGAAGAATTCTGCGGGTGCCCCTGCCATTCCTATCTTTTCCCCGATCTCTTGTCGCCGGAAAGGAGATCCCGGATCGGCGCGCTTACCTGGATAGCAAAGAACCTGGCGTGGGCGGCGGTTGATGCGTTGAACCTTGGGCTGGGATTGGGGGTTAGCCCGCTGTCGTATTCGTTCGACGAACGGCGCAGGGAAGCCGTGAGGGCCTTGCTCGAGGCGGACCTGGTGGTTGGGATCGGCGGCGAGATGCTGAACGCGCGATTCCGGCGCGTGACGCCGTTTCTGCTGCACGGCTATTGGACGGCGAAACGCCTGGGCAAGCGGGTTGTGCTGTTTCCGCAGAGCATCGGACCTTTGGGCAACGGGTGGTTCATGCGGTTGTCGCGGCTGGCGCTGAGGGATTGCGACCTGGTCATGCCTCGCGACGAGTTGTCGGCGTTGGAGACACAGCGGCTGGGGCTTTCGGCGGGGCAGGTTTTGCGCGTGCCGGATGTGGCGGTGCTGCAGAGGCAGGCTTCGCGCGAGAAGGCGATCGAATTGTTGCGCGCGGAAGGCTGGCCGGGTCCGGGCGAGGGTCCTGTCCTGGGTGTGGCTGTTTGCGCGGAGGCGCGCGAGGCGTTCGCGGGGCTTAGGGGCTTGTGCGAGTACGTGGTCTTGGAGCGGAGCGGGCAGCTTGTGTTTCTGTGTGCCAATCACCCCGAGGATTGCGTGGCGGCCGGCGAACTTTTCAGTTCCTTGTCGGACGCGGCGCGCGCGCGGTCGGTGCTGCTGTCGAAATGCTATCGGCCCGGCGAGTTCAAGGCGATTACCGGTCTCTTTGACGTTTTTGTGAGCACGCGGATGCACGCGGCGATCCTCGCCACGATGTCGCCGGTGCCGACGATTGCCATCAATACGCAACCCAAGGTTCGCGGGTACATGGAGCTTGCCGGCCAGGGGGAGCGTTGCCTGGAGTTGGCCGAGGCCAACGAAGTGCGCCTGCGTGGCATGTTCGAGAATTGCCTTGCGCACAACGAAGC
>JAVEWL010000018.1:0-20947 GCA_034004565.1 FCB group bacterium
GATTTCAGGCGGAAGCGTTCGTGCAGGCGTGCGAGCAGGCGCGAGATGAGCGTCTTGGGCACGTTCGCGATGGGCGAATAGCCGCCCTGGTTGTCGCCGCCGGTGGTGGTGTACCCGACCGCCGCCTCGCTCAGGTTCGAGGTCACGAGGACGAGTCCGCGGGCGCTGTTGGCCCAGTTGAGCATCATTGCGCCGCGCACGCGGGCCTGGAGATTCTGCTTGGCAAGGCTCGTGACGTGCTCGGCGCCGCCCAGGAGTTCCGCTGCCTTCTCGCGGGCGATGTCGGCTTCTTCCTGCATGGTGACGACTTGGAAGGGCACGCCGAGTTCTTCGGCGAGACCTCGCGCGGCGGCCTCGGTGGCGCCGCTGCTGATGGCCGTGTTCGGAAGATAGGCCGCGCTGACGCGCTCGGCAAAGCGATCCGCCTCGGCGCCGCCCTTGAGGGCTTTCGCGGCGTGCACGGCGATGAGCAGGCACAACGCGCTGTCGCGCCCGCCGGACAATGCCACCAGGAAGCGGTCGAACGCGCCCACCTTCTCGAAATAATCGCGCAGGCCCAGCACGAGGCCGTCGAACAATTCGTCGAGGTAGGCGGTTTGCGGATTGGGCTCGGGAAGGGCGGTGTCGGGCATGAAAAAGCTCTTGGGCAACTGCTTGGCGAAGTCCTCGACGGGCGCGGGCTTGTAGGCGCCGTTGACGCGGATGACCGTGACCTTTTCGGCGCAGTCGGGCCGGCCCGCCTGCTGGCGCCACGTGGTGTTCTCGCTGCGGATGCGGGACACGTCCTCGAGGTCGACCACGGCCGTGGTAAGGGTCCAGGGCTCCTTCGATAGCAGGGGACCCTGCGCGACCACTTCATCCGGCGTGGCGATGAACCCGCCGCCGTCGAACACGAGCCGGCTGTTGTCGCAGCCGAGCAGATTCGAATAGGCATAGACGCAGGCCAGGTTGCCCGCCGCGCCCTGCACGAGGCGTCGGCGGAGGCGGTTACGCAGGGGTGTGAAGGGCGATGCGCTGCCGTTGCAGATGATCTCGGCTCCGGCCAGCACGCGCTGGTACGCCGGGGATTCGGCGGACCAGAGGTCCTCGCAGATCTCGGCGCTGACCATGCCGAAGGGCAGTTTGAACACGAGGTCGCCGGCGGGGATGCCGCTGATCTCGGTAACGCCGGAGGTCCAGGCGGCCCAGTTGCGGCCTTCGTAGAAGATGCTGTAGGTCGGCAGGAATTTCTTGAGCACGAAGCCCTGGACGTAGCCGTCGTAAATCAAGGCCGAGGCGTTGTAGATGAGCGGTCCAATGCGGACGGGCAGGCCGAAGAACGCGGCGATGCCTTCGCAGGACTTTGCGAGTTCGTGCAGGGTCTTCCAACTGTGCAGAGTAATATCGGGCCAGAAAATGCGGTCTTCGAGGCTGTAGCCGGAGATCGCGAGCTCGGGCGTGACCAGCAGGTGCACGTCCTTCGCGCGGGCCTCCTGCACCACGGCCTTCAGGCGTTCGCGGTTCCCCTTAAAATCGCCGACCTTGACCGACACGGCCGCAACGCCGATTCGCACGAGACGCATGTGATCACTCCTTACGAGGGCTGCCCAGTAGTCAACAGTATAGCGCATGGGCGGGGGGACTTGAAGAAGGGTCTAGGGTCCAGGGTTTAGGGTCTAGAAGACAATCACGCTCCCCAGACCCTAAACCCTGGACCCTAGACCCTATTTCAACTGCCAGCCGGCGGGCTTTCCCTCGAGGGCGGTGCGCTCGATGATGTCGGCGGCTTCGCGGGCTCCGTCGTGGGCGGTGACGGATTCGGAAAAGCGCTGTGCGTTTTCGCGATACGAGGGGTCGGTGAGGATGCGCTCGAGGGTCTTGACGAGCTTGGCGCCCGAGACGTGGCGGGCGGAGAGTTGCACGCCGAAGCCGTGACGGAGGGCGACCTCGAAGTTGATCTTTTGTTCGAGGTGGCTGGGCAGGCCGATCATGGGCAGGCCCGCCGTGAGCCCCTGGTACATGCTGCCGTTGCCGCCGTGGAAGATGAGCGCCTTGCAGTGATGGACGAGTTCGTTGCCGGGGGCGTAGGTGGCGATGCGGAAGTTGGCCGGGGCCATGGCGATGGTTTCGGGGCGCGCCTGGCCGGCGGTGGTCACGACAAAGCGATATGGCAGCTTCGACAGGGCTTCGTAGGTGCGGCGCAGGAAGCTGTCGAGGATGCCCGTCGAGCCCATGGTGATGTAGATGTTGGTTTTGCCGTCGTCGAGCTCGTTCCACCACTCTGGATGCGGCACGGGCGGCTGCGCGAGGATCGGCCCCACGAGCTGCCAGTTGGGGTAGCCCTTGGGCGGGCTGTAGAGCTCCGACAGGTCGGGTGAAATCATCGGAATCGATTTGAGCAGACGAAATGCATTAACCGGCTTCACGCCGTGCTTGCGGTACACGCGACGGCGCAGGCGCTCGAGCTGCACGCCGTTCAGGATGCGGATCATCGGCATGAAGGGTGAGGTTGCCGACATGAACCGCGTGCCGTAGCCGTTCATGACGCCCGCGGCGGGAATGCCGGTGATGTAGGCGGCCGTGCTGACGCTGATGGTGGCATCGCCGACGACCATGTCGGGCTTTTCTTCCTGGATGAGCTTTATCTGGCTCTCGAGGATTTTATCGAGAGGCGCCCAATTCTCGTGGGTCAGGATGTCCCACGCGGACGCGAGCCAGCCGTGCTTCTCGAAGCGGTCCCAAGCATGCGGAAAGAGAGGTTCCTGCGCATACGCGGTGCGAAAGCCCACCTTACGCGCAAACCCGATCTTGGACCTCGGCTGCAGGTCCGGGTCCTCGCCGGCGATGATGACCTCGTGGCCGCGTTCCTGCAAGACCTTGCCGATCTCCACGAGCCGCGTGACGTGGGCCAGCAGCCAGCCCAGGGGAAAGAAGATGAATTTGAGCCGCCGAGGCGGGGTCTGTGATGTCGTGTCCAATGCGATTCCTGTGGCGCCGTATGCCCGGTAAACAGCCGTAAACGCGAAACCGCGAGTCTATCGCAGGCCGAAGGTGGATGCAATTGCGGCGGTTTTCGCGCTCCGTGACAATAACCGGCGGCGGGCCCAGGCGTTACAGAAAAGCCAAGGACCCAAAGGACCACAAGGACGGCAAGGACAAGAGGGGGTGAAGGTTCTTGCTGTCCTTGCAGTCCTTTAGGTCCTTCTTCCTTCATTGACAGGCACGCTCCGAATCGGGATGATGATGCGCTGAATGTACACGGAATGCGGCGGGGAACGATGAAGAAATTCCAGAGACGGCTTACGTTCGTGATCGGTCTGCTCCTTTCGGGAGCGATCATCCTGATGGGCACCGTCGTGGCCTGGAACGTCATCGCCAACATTCTCGAGCACTACGAGGAGATGGCCGTCTCCTATTCGACCCTGGCGACGCGCTACGTCCGCGACACGGCCGACGTCTACGACCAGGAACAGCGCGTGGCCTCGGAACGGCTTACGGTCGCCAAGGTCAACCTGCTCGAATCGCTGCACGCCAGCGGCTCGATTCCGCCGGGTCAGTCCTGGGATATCTTCTCGGAACTGCTCGACCGCTCGCTCCACAACCTTTTGGACGCGGTCCTGCCGCCCTACTCGCTTCAGCGCACGCTGGACGATCTCGTGACGCGGCTCGACCTGGCCCGCGCGGCGGTGGTCGACAGCGAGGGCACAGTGGTTGCCATGAGCCGCTTCGACGGCGGCGTCGCGCCCGAAGTCGTCGCAATGGCCCGGCGGATGACGGCCCCGGATGCCGGTCCGCCACTCAGACAGCGCTTCGGACGCGACATGGGTGTGGCGACGCGCCTGGAGCTCGCCGACGGCCGCGTCTACGGCCTCTTCCTTCAACACCGCATCGAGCGCGGCCTTACGCTGATTCGCAACAGCGTCCTGTACATCGCGGGGTTCACGGTGGTGCTTGTGGGGCTGGCGCTGTTCGTGGCGCACAAGGTGGGGCGGCAGATGTCACGGCCCATCGACGAACTGGCGCGGGGGATGCGCAAGGTGGGCGAGGGCAATCTCGACTTCAACGTGCAGCTCGAATCGCGCGACGAGATCCAGGAAGTGGCCCAGGCGGTGGGCGAGGTCGTGGGTTCGCTGCGCACGGCCATGGACGAACTCGAGCAGGAAACCCTGCGCCGCGAAGTGCTCGAACACGAGCTCCACATCGCCGCGGAACTGCAGTCCGCCCTGCTGCCCAAGGAACCGCCCCACATGGAGGGGTTCGATCTGCTGGGCTGGAGCCGCGCGGCCAGGGAAGTGGGCGGCGACTTTTACGACTTCATCCAGTTGAGTCCCGGGCGCGTGGCCGTCGTCATCGGCGACGCCACCGGCAAGGGCTTGCCCGCGGCCCTGCTCGTCAACGAGTGCTGGAGCATCCTGCGCACGCTGATCGACGAGAACGTCTCGCCGGCGGAGTTCCTTGCGCGGATCAACCGCGTGCTCAACCGCCGCGTGCGGGCCACGGGCCGATTCGTGACGCTCTTCCTCATTATTATTGATACGGAGCGCCGCTTGGCCACGTACGCCTCGGCGGGCCACAATCCGCCGCTGCTGGTGGGTTTGACGCCCGACCGCTGCCAGTACATCACCCACGACGAGGGCTTGCCGCTGGGCGTTATCGCGGACGCGCGCTTCTCCGAGCACGAGTTGACGCTCGAGCCCGGCGACACTCTGCTCCTGTACAGCGATGGCCTGACCGAGGCCCAGAACGCCGAAGGCGAGATCTTCGGCGAGGAGCGTGTCCAGACCATGGTCTCCAATATGGTCGACCGGCCCCTGCTCGAAGTGCTCGCGGTCGTCAAGCAGGAAATGGACGACCACATCCACCACGAAGAGATCTTCGACGACGTGACCCTCGTGGGCGTGCGCTACCTGGGCAACGGCGCCGAAATGTAACCCCGAATTCCCATTCGGGGGCTTTGCTTTTTCTTCCGTAGCGCTACGTTTGCACCAAAACCAAAGTCCCCGAATGGGAATTCGGGGTTACATCAATCTGCGACAAACCCGCAATCCACGTAATTCACCGAAGATCCCCGGCTTCCGATTTTTCCTTGATCGCTTTACGCCTCAGGGTCCATTGTTAGGGTGGAAACTCGCGAGGTCTTATGACGACCGGTAAAGACGGCAGAGCCGAGCCGACAGATGTCGACCTGATGCTGCGCGTACGCCGCGGCGACGCGGAGGCTTTCGCACGTCTCTACCGCCGGTACCACCGCAAGATTCTCAACTTTTTTTACGCTATGGGGGCGGGGTCTTCCTTTTCGGAGGACCTGTGCCAGGAGACGCTCTTACGTTTGTGGCGTCTTCGGGCGCGCTACGAGCCGCGCGGTTCCTTCGCGGCCTATTTGTTCGCCGTGGCCCGTTACGTGTGGATGGAGCGGCGAACCGAGGTGTACCGGGCGACGGCCGGCCGCCCGGAGTTGAATGACGAGACGGATGCGGCCGCTCCCGGAGGGGAGCCCGACGTGATGGCGTCGCGATCGGAGACGGCCGAGGCCATCGCCAAAGCGGTGGCGGCCCTGCCGGACGAGCAGCGTATGGCGTTTGTGCTGCGCACGGTTCAGGGCCTTCCGTTGGAGGAGATTGCGGAAGCGATGGACTGCCCGGTCAACACGGTCCGCTCCCGCAAGCTCCTGGCAATACGCAAACTTCGTGAGGTCTTGAAAGGCCTCCTGACGCTGTAAGTTGTATTCATATTTACTATTAAGGAAACGAGTGCCATGGACTGCAACCGAATTCGAGACCGGCTCGACGAGTATATCCTCGGCGGGCTCGAACTGCCGGGCCGCGCAATGGTGGCGATGCACGTGGCGCACTGCCACGAGTGCGCCGAGGAACTGCGCGAGCTCGAAACCCTCCTGAACGAACTCGTTCCCACCTTGCGCCATCCGCTGCCCGTGGACCGGTTCGGCGAACTGCTCGAGGCCATCGACGAGGATCGGCGAAGGGCGCGCGCATCGGTCGTGGACCGGGCGTGGCGGCGGCGGCTTACCCAGCGCACGCTGGCGGTGGCGGCCGCGGTGGGACTCTTCCTCCTGGCGGGCCCGTGGATCTCGTGGATGGTGTCGGAACCGTTCGAGGATCGCACGGAACGCGCCGAAGCGGCGGTGCCGAATGCCGAACCTTCCATGAAGCGCGATCTCAAGGATATCTTCGAAGAGCGCGCCAAGCTCGAAAAGAGTCTTGTGGAGGAGCCGCAGGCGGCCCCGCTCCAACTGCCGGAAGGGGCGCCGGCAGTACCGCTTCAGGAACAGGATACCCTGAATGAGCCGTTCGCCGCAGGCTACCCGCTGATCGTTCTGGCGTAGCGCACTCATTCCCCAACAGGGCGTGCGGCCGGGCGGGCCGCTGGAGAGAGCCGCAAATGTACGAGTTCAAGTACCGTGCCGTGGACAAGTTGAACCATCCCGTCGAGGGTACCGTGCGGGCCAGGACCGCGACCGACGTGGTGACGCAATTGTCCGGGCAGGGCCTGCAGGTCAGTTCCGTCGAAGCCATGACGCCTCCGGACCCCGCGCGGCCCGTAAAGACCCGCCTCAGCCTCGACGACCTCACCTTGTTCAATGAAACCCTTCATTCGGTTGTGAACAGCGGGTTGCCGCTGGCGCCCTCGCTCGAAGTGCTCGCCAGGGACGTGCGCAGCGCCCGCCTGCGAAGCGTGGTCGAGGCTTTGCGCGCCGACATTGAAGCGGGACGCTCCCTCAGCGAAGCCGTCGCGCGCCAACCCCGGGCGTTCACGTCCGTATACGTGAGCATGGTGCGCGCGGGCGAAGAGTCCGGCAACCTGGCGTCCGCGCTCGAAATCCTGTCCGCACAATCGGAACGCAACATCGAACTACGGTACCGGCTTCAGGAGGCGATCGCGTATCCGCTGCTGGTGGTGGTGTTCGCGCTCGCGGTCATGGGGTATTTCTCGCTGCGGGTGGTTCCTTCGATTCTGATGACCGATCAGATAGAGGGCCAGTACGAAATGAATCACTTCACTTCGACGATTGTCGCGCTCAGCGGCGAAATCGGCAAGAACTGGCTGGGCATTCTCATAGTCACCGTTCTTTTCTTTGGCCTGGCGTACCTGCTGTTGCGCAGTGCGCGCCGGGCTAGCGCCGGGCGCCGTTTCCTGAGCGCCATCGGGCTGCACATCCCCATTTACGGCAACTTGCTGCGCGAGACCGCGACGGCCCGGTTCTCCCGCGCCCTCGGGATGCTGCTCACGGCACGCGTGCCCGTGGTGGACAGCGTGCGACTTGCGGCGGGCGCCGCGGGCAATGCGATCCTCGAGGACCGCTGCCTGCAGGCCGCCGAGGACGTCGCCGCGGGCCGTACCCTCAGCAACGCGCTCGAAGAAACCCGGTTTTTCCCGGAGACGTTCGCGTGGCTGGTGCGCATGGGCGAGACGCGCGGCGACGTCGACCGCGTGGTGATGAAGCTTGCGGAGGCGCACGAGCACGCGGCCCATCGCCGCGCACGCTTCATCGCGGCGACCGCTTCGCCGGCTTTTACGATAATCGCGGCGGCCGTGGTTGTGATGGCGATGCTGGCGGTATACCGCCCGCTGATCGCGGCGATGTTTTGAGCGATGCATACAATGGCACACCCAAACTTTCCCTTCGACCATGCCACCTCCAAACTTGTTTGGGGGTGCTTAAGGTGCAATTCACAGCGCTTCGAAGCACCCCCAAACAAGTTTGGAGGTGGCATGAACCGAAACGACGTTTTCGTGGGAAGGACTGAAGTGAAACGATGCGAATGAAGACTTCTCAAGTTAAGGCGGGATCGCTCGAATGAACTGGCGGGAAAACCTCTCCATCGACGTGCGCAGCTTCCTGTTCGGCCCTCCGGAAGAGCGGGGTGCCGGCGGCCGCAGCGCGTGGCGGGGACCCTTTTACCTGAGACAGAACCGGCGCTGGCGCGACCTTATCATGGTCACCGATCAGATGACCGCGATCGTCTTTGCCAACGCCTCCCTGCCGGACGGATTCGACGCGGCCACGGCCGATGCGCCGACCTATCCCATGAAGCGGATGTTCGCCGCCATGGCCAACGACCTCGATTCCGGCATGGCCCTGCATGAGAGCGCCGCGTGGCGAAGCCGCTTTTTCCCGAAGTTCTACGTCGATATGCTGCGCACCGGCGAGGAAACCGGCCGCCTCAACGAGACCTTCGACAGTCTCCGCGCCATTCTCCAGCGCACATGGGAATTACGGACAAGGGCGGTGCAGTACGGGGCGTACATCGGCCTCGTCTGGCTGGTGCTCATCGTTATTTCCTTCCTCATACCGGCGTACATTATTCCGATCTTCAAGGATATGCTCAAAGAGTTCAGTACGGAGCCGCCCGCGCTTCTCGCCTATGCGGAGTCCTATGTTATCGTGGGGCCCTTGCGCAGCGTGTTCTTCTTCGTGCTGTTCCTGTTCCTCTGGAAGATAGCCGCCCTGGTGGTGCGGCACAGCGCCGTGGCCTCGGCCCTGGTGGGTCGCGTGGCCTTGAGCTTCCCGCTCACGCGGGAACTGGTCTCCAAGCGCAACCTGGCGCACGCCGCCTTCACGCTCGCCAAGTTCCTGCGCGCGCGCGTGCCGCTCAACGAGGCGTTGGAATCCGCCGCGAACCTGGGGCTAAACGCGGTCTACCGGCGCGCCTTCATCCGCGTCAGCGACCGGGTTGCTTCGGGTGCGAGCTTCAAGGCCGCGTTGGAATCGGAGCGCGTGTTCCCGGAATCCTTCATAGGGTTTGCGTCCATGGGCGAGACCTCGGGCCTCCTGCCGGAAGCCCTGGAGCGCGTCGAGCAGTTGTATCGCCGGCAAGTGGCGCGGACCGAGCGGGTTCTTCTGGACGTGGTATCGCCCATTGGCATTCTTGCCGCGGGCGCGTTCGTATTGCTGTTTTTTTCGTACGTAATCGTAAGCCTCGCGGGGATGGCCGATTCCATCGCGATGCCTTAAGCCGGGAGTTGTACTTAATGGGCCGGTTCCGGATCGTACAGAGCGCCGAGACGCCGAAGGGCATCGTGCCGCTGCGACAGCTCCGCGAGGAATTGCCGCGGCTGCTCGCCGATGCTCAGAACGGCGCGGTTCTGGCCGTGAACGCCGTGCTGGAACAGGCCGCGCTGCACGGCGCCAGCGACGTTCACTTCGAGCCCTGGCTCGAGGCGCTGGGCGTGCGCTTCCGCATCGACGGCATTCTGCACGACGTCGCCGCGCTCCCGCGCACGCAGCAGGACACGTTCATCGCCCGACTCAAGGTTCTGGCGCGGCTGGTGGGCTACCAGCGCGATTTGCCGCAGGACGGCCGGATCGACGCCGACGACGCGCCGGGCGGCGGTGCAATGCGCGTGTCGACCTTCCCGACGGTGAACGGCGAAAAGGTCGTCGTGCGGCTCCTGGGCGCTACCCAGAGCCTGATGCGGCTCGACGAACTGGGTTTCGCGGACGAAATCGTCACGGGCCTGCGCGGCGTGCTGTCTCGGGCGCAGGGCACGCTCCTCCTAACCGGCCCCAGTTCGAGCGGCAAGACCACCACCATCTACGCGCTCTTGCAGGAGCTGATGGTGCGACCCGGCGCGACCCCGAACATCGTCACGGTCGAGGATCCCGTCGAATATCGCCTGGACCGCATCGCGCAGACCGAGGTGCGGCCGCACGCGGGCTTCACGTTCGACGCAGCCCTGCGCGCGGTCCTCAGGCAGGACCCCGAGGTCATTGTTATCGGCGAGATTCGCGACGCCGAGACCGCCCGCATTGCCATACAGGCCGGGCTCACGGGACATCTCGTCATCAGCACCATCCACAGCGGCACCGCGGCCGGCGTGTTCACGCGGCTTCTCGATATGGGCATCGAACCGTTCCTCGTGGCCTCGTCGGTCATGGGCGTGCTCGCGCAGCGGCTCGTGCGGCTTAACTGCCCGCATTGCCGCGCGCCCTACTCGCCCGATCCGGCGCTTCGCATGCGCTTCGGCATCGAGGACGCCCACAGGCAGTTCGTGAAAGGCACGGGCTGCGATGCGTGCCAGGGCATCGGCTACCGCGGACGGACCGCGCTCGGCGAACTGTTGCCCGTGAACGAAGCCATGGCCGAGCAAATCCTGTCGCGTCCGCGTACGCGCGTGCTGCACGACGCGGCCGTGCGCGGCGGAATGGTCGAAATCGAACGCGAAGGCCTTCGCCAGGCGGAAGCGGGCGCCACCACCCTCGAAGAACTGCTGCGGGTTCTGCCCCAGCCGGAGGGCGGACTATGAACAAGCACGCCCGTCGCGGCCTCACGATGGTCGAGCTCATCGCGGCGCTTGCCGTGCTGAGCATCGGGCTCATGGGCGCGGTCTCGATGTATTACTACGGCATCGACACGCTCAAGACCACCGAGGAAGGCCGGGCCGCCATGACCGCCGCGCGCAACGAGGTCGAATACCTGAAGTCGCTGCCCTTCGAGCAACTGGCCGCCGGTGCGAGCACCCCGTTCCACAGCACGGCGGGGCTTGAAGACCTCGTGAACGCGCAAACAATTGCCACGGTCCAGGACACCGATACGCCGGGCTTGAAGGAAATTACCGCGGCCGTCACCTGGACCGGCGAACACGGGCGTACCATCACGAAGCGCATCACCACGCTCGTCACGGACAAGGGGGTCTTATGAAGAACCCTCGCCGCGCGGGATACATGCTGATCGAGGCCCTGGCGGTCGTGTCGATCCTGGCGATCGTATTGGGCCTGGCGGGACAGATCCTCATCACCTGCACGCGCCTGTCAACCTTCGGCACGCGCGCCGCGGACCGCATCGAACAGGCCGCCGAGGTCGAAGAAACCTTCCGCGCCGCGGTCCGCGAATCCTTCGCGGTGTCGCCCGGCGTGGGCCCCTACCGCAGCGACGCGAACACGCTCGTGCTCGAGACGCCGTCCGGCGCGGGACGCCGTTTCGTTGTCCTGGGCCGCATCCGCGAGCCGGAGCGGCTGAGCGTGCTCAAAGCGGTCGAAAAAGAAGGGGTTTTCGAGACGGAATACCTGTCGACTTCCGCGCTGCCCGTGAAATCGCTGTCGTTCGCTTACGACGCCGCAGACCCCGCCCAGGCGCGCCGTATCACGCTGTACCTCGAACCGCAGGGCCAGGGAAAAACGTCGGCCGCGCGCGAAATCGTCGCGACCCCGGGCGCGGTCGCCCAACGAGCCAAGCCATGAGCCAACACGTTACGTATAGCGTCCGCCGACGCCGCCAGCAGGGTTCGGCCCTTGTGGCCGTGGTGGCCTATCTGGCGATCGTGGGAATCCTCGGCGCGGCGTTCTTTGCCACCGTGCACCGCACTATGGACGGCGCGCGCGCCCGTGAATACCGCGCAATCTGCGAAGCCCTTGCCAATGGGGGCGTCGAGCGTACCCTTGCCCGCCTGCGCATCGATTCCGCCTACGCCGGCGAACGCGAGACGCCCCTTGGCGAGGGTTCCGTCACCACGAGCGTGCAACCGGCCGGCCCTGACACGTACCGCATCGTCTCGACGGGACAACTGGACACGCGCGCAAAGCTCACCGTGGAGGCCGAAGCGGTCATCGCCGGCGGGCGCGTGGCGGCATTGCGCCGGCTCGGGGAGACCGCGCGATGAGACGACGTGGATTCACCCTCATCGAGTTGACGGGCGTTATCGCGGTCATCGGCATCCTCGCGGCCATCCTGCTCCCGGCCCTGTCGCGCTCACGGGAAGCCGCTAACCGCTCGAGTTGCCAAAGCAACCTCATGCAACTAGGGCTCGCGTTCCACATGTACGCCGAGGAAAACAGCAACATGCTGCCCTGGAGCGGCGGCTACGGCAATGCCGATTGCCTGCTCGTTCTGTACGGCGATTACATTCCGGAATTTGGGATCTTTCTTTGCCCCTCGGATCCGAGCGGGCACGACCGCGACGAAAGGCCGCCCGTTCCCGGAACGCGATTGAACGCCGACTACAGCCTGCGCTGCAGCTACGACTATCTCGGGGCGTATACGGCCGCGCCGTTGGTGGTGCCGCCGCTGCCGGCGGGCATACCGCGCGTCGGAATCATGTGGGATCTCTTCAGTGGATATCCCGCACCTGCTTCGTCGCCGCCCAAGCTGGGCTCGTGGAGCGGCATGGAGTCCATGGCGAATCACGTCCCGGCCATCGGAAACGTTCTATTCATGGACGGCCACGTCGAGATTCTCCAGGGCGATAAATGGGCGGGACGCAACTTGCCCATCGCCCTCGGCGGCATCGACGCGATGGATCCCTCGACCGCCAATCCGCGCCCGGAAGCGGAGCCCCTGCCGCCGCCTCCCGTGACGAAGAAGACCAAGCGCGCGCCGGTAACCCTCAAGAAGCCCATATTCCTGCGCTGATCCGTGCCTGGAGTTTCGCCATTTTGAGAGGCTGTAATGTGAAATTCCTGTGCTGTTCTGGGTCTGGAGGTGTTCTGACGACCCTGTCAGAAGAACGGGGTCGTCAAAAGTCAACGGGGCTCTTCGGGTGCTACCTTCAAGTGGAACTCGAGGGGGCGCGCCAGCGCACCCGGAGTGGAGCTTGTGGGTGTGGACACGTTGGACGAGTGCCCCCTCACCCCAACCCTCTCCCCCGATGGGGGAGAGGGGGACAAACCCCGAACTCGGTCCAGACTTTCCCCCTCTCCCCCATCGGGGGAGAGGGTTGGGGTGAGGGGGCATTCGTCCATCTTATCCCCACCCACAAGCTCCACTCCGGGTGCGCTGGCGCGCCCCCTCGAGTACCGCTTGAAGGTGGCACCCAAGACGGTAACCTCCGATGCACGAGCCTATAAATGGCGAAACTCCAGACGAGCGCCACTACGCAAAGGACCGGGACTGGCTCCGTTTTGATGAGCCCCTGGACGCGACAGAGCGAAGCAATCCGAGATTGCGGCAAAGACGTCGAAAAATGCGTAGACCGAAACGGCGACCTGTCCCCCGCATCCCCCAAAAAGACGCGGATGCACGCCTGAACCGGCTTACGCGGTGGGGCGGGTGCGTTGTTTCGCGGCCAGGATCTCGAGGGCGCCCTTGTCCATCTGGTCCGGGTCCGGGAAGAAGATGGCATAGGTGTGGAAGGCGAGGCCCATGCCCCAGCCCAGCAGCGGCCACATGAACCACGTGCCGTGGCCGGTCATGAGGTCGACGGCCATGAGGAACGTGTTTACGACCACGAACGACACCACGTGCCAGCGCCAGCCCGCGCGCTCGCGTTCGAGCCACTTGTCGCGCGCCCACTCCATATCGCGTTCCGTGGACAAATGCCGGGCCGCCTCCTCGACTTCGCCCGGCGGGATGCCCAGTTCGGCCGCGGTTTCGAGCAGCTCTTCGTGGCTGATATCCACCCGATCCCGCTGACGGCGCAGCGCGTTCGCGACAATCGCGGTGACCTCGTCGGGGGTGTAGCGCTTATCCTGGCCCATGACGCGCTCTCCTTGAAAGGAAGGTCGAAACTTGCCTTGGTGTTTGTTTTTGCAAGATATATGCCTGAAGCCTCATCCATTATAAAACATCGCCAAGAAAGAAGATAGCCGAAACGCTGGCCTTGGGGCGCGGTGTGGTTTGCCAATATTTGGCGATGGGTGCCATCTGAATTTGGCGAATGCGATGGACCGTATGGACTCAATGGACTGGATGGACGAGGACGGTGCCAGAGGGAGGCTTGTCCATCGGGTCCATCGAGTCCATATTGTCCATCTCTCCGCTCAAAACCTCTTGGACTCCGGCGGGCTTTCGTGTACACTACGCGTGGCCGCCGGGATGGGCATATGTGGTAGGGGATTACCTGCCAGACGCAACGTATCGCCCCTCAGGACCTCAAGGACGGCGGTCCGGGCTTGGGCCCGAATACGGACGGATCCGCTGTTGCAGACGGTGGGATAGGTGTGGCCTCGCGGGGCCCTCAAAAGGCATATGACCAATAGTCTTTAGAGGAATTCATGTATTTCAAACAGCTTGAAATGACGGGCTTCAAGTCGTTTGCCGACCGCACGGTCGTCCGGCTTGAGCCGGGTATCACGGCCATCGTCGGCCCGAACGGCTGCGGCAAGAGCAACATCCTCGACGCCATCCGCTGGGTTCTGGGCGAACAGAACGCGCGCGAGCTGCGCGGCGCCCACATGCAGGATGTCATCTTCAACGGCAGCGAGACCCGCCACGCCACCGGCATGGCCGAGGTCTCGGTGACCTTCGACAATTCGGACGGGCATCTGCCGGTCGACTTCTCGGAGGTGCAGGTGACGCGCCGGGTCTACCGCTCGGGCGAGAGCGAGTACCTCATCAACAAGGCCCCCTGCCGCCTGAAGGATATCCACGAGATCTTCATGGATACCGGCATCGGCACGGCGGCGTATTCGATGGTTGGCCAGGGCAAGATGGACATGATCCTGAGCTCGAAGCCGGAAGAGCGGCGCTACCTCTTTGAAGAGGCCGCCGGGATCATCAAGTACAAGTCGCGCAAAAAGGTCGCGATGCGGAAGCTGGATTCGGCCGAGCAGAACCTGCTGCGCCTGGGCGACATCATCGCCGAGGTCGAGCGCCAGATGCGCTCCCTCAAGCGCCAGGTGAACGCGGCGATCCGTTACCGCGAACTTTCCGAGGGCCTGCGCGAATACGAGATTCGCTCGGTCTTCCTGAAGTACTCCGTGCTGGTCGGCAACATCGACCAATTGCGCGCGAGCTTCGCCGAGGCGGGCGTGACCTACGAGAAACTCAATACCGAAACGGCGCAACTCGAAGCGCGTTACCAGGAACTCGGCCTCGCCAAGCTCGAGGTCGATCGCATCCTCACCGCGCGCCGCGAAACCGTCTACGACATCGCCACCGAGATGGACAAAATCGAGCGCCAGGTGGCGTTGCTCCGGCAGCAAATCGACTTCTCGAAGGAGCAGCAGCAGCAGGCCTTGCGCGAGCACGACCTGTTCAAGGATCGCGCCGCCAACCTGCAAGGGCGCATCGCCGAGACCCACACCCGCGGCACGGGCATGGAATCGGAAGCCGCGGAATGCCGCGCCGCCCTCGACGAGAAGGAACGCGCGCACGCCGAGGCGTCCGAGCGCGTCGCCGCCACCGAGCAGCACCTCGAAGCCCTGCGCGCGCAGGGGGTCGAGCGCCTGAACTTCCGCGCGAAGACGCAGACCGAGCTCGAAACGCTCAACGTCGGTCTCGACAATATCGAATCGCAGTTGCGCGTCATCTACGACCGGCAAGAGTCCGAAGGCAAGCGCCACGAGGACCTACTGGAGCGCCACACGGCTATCCAGGCGCAGGAAGCGGAGAAACGCGCCGCCCTCGCCGAGCTCGACGCGCAGCGCACCGCCGCCGCGGAGGATCAGGCGAACAAGACCAAGCGCATGCGCGAGGTCAACGAGGCTTGGCAAAACCACCGCGAGCGCAAGAGCAGCACCGAGGCGCGCCTGCATTCGTTGCGCGAGTTGCGCGACGCCTACGAGGGCTTTGCCCAGGGCGTGCGGGCCGTGATGCTTGCGAAGCAGAACCGTCTCGCCGAGGCGCCGGGGATCATCGGACCGGCGGGCGATCTCCTTTCGACCGAAAAGAATTACGAGCGCGCGATCGAAGCGGCGCTCGGCGGCAACATCAACAATGTCATCGTGGAACACGCCGAGGACGCCAAGGCCGCCATCGATTTCCTGAAGAAGCACCAGGCCGGCCGCGTGACCTTCCTGCCGCTCGACACGATTCGCTCGTCGGGCCGCGACGAAGGCCGCAACCTGCTCGGCAAGCGCGGCGTGGTCGGCATGGCCATCGACATGGTCCAGTTCGAGCAGCGCATCCACAGCGCGGTTGAATACCTGCTGCACAGCACGGTCATCGTCGAAACCCTCGACGACGCCATCCGCATCACGCGCGAGAATTCGCGTTTCCCACGGCTCGTGACGCTCGACGGCGAAGTGGTGTCGGGCTCGGGCGCGGTGACCGGCGGCCGCATGAAGAACGAAAGCCGCGGTATGCTGGGCCGCAGCGCCGAGATCGCCGAGCTCGAAGATCGCGTGGCCGTCGCGGAACGCGAGATTGCCAAGCTCGCCACGGAAGGCCAGGGGCTCCAGGAAGCCATTCAGGCGTTGACCGCACGCGTGCGCGAACTCGACACGGCCCGCGCCGCGCTCGATCGCGAATGGCGCGAGTTGGGTGTGGTGGTCGCGCGGCAGACGGCCGACCTCGAAAACCTCACGAGTTCCGGCGATGCGCTTTCGAAGCAGCGCGATACCCTGTGCGCCCGCCGCGAGGAACTCGAAGCGAAGCGTCGCGAAGCGCTCGAGCGCGCCGGCAGCCTCGAGATGGACGACGAAGCCGTCGAACGCGCCACGGCCGAGGCGCAAGAAGAAAACGCCCGCGCCCGCCAGGCCTTGTCGGTGTGCGCCGATGAGTTGACCGAGTTGCGCGTAAAGGTTGCCGCGCTGATCCAGCGCATCGAGCAATCCACGCGCGACCACGAGCGCGAACAGCGCGAACACGAGGAAGCGGTCCGCGAGGCCCAGCGCCGGCTTGAACTCAATACGCAATTCGAGGGACAGCAGGCCACGCTCGCCGAAGAGGTCGCCTTGCAGCTCGAACGCGCCAAGGCCCTGTCCGAAACCAAGGGCGAAGCGCAGGAAAAAGTCGTCGAAGCCGAGAACAACCGCAACAAGATGCTCGACGAATCCGAGAAATTGGAGAAGCGCCTGCGCGAATTGCGCGACCTTACGCGCGCCGCCCAGGCCAATGTACACCAGCTCGAAATCAAGCTGCGCCACGACGAAGATCGCATCGTCTTCTTCCAGGAGCGCATCTCGACCGAGTACCACATCAACCTCGCGACCCTCACCGCCGAAGAGGTCGGCACCGACGACCTCGACGACGAGACGCGCGAGCAGAAGGTCGAAGACTTCCGCCGGCAGCTCGAGCGCATGGGCCCCGTGAACCTGGGCGCCATCGAAGAATACGACGCGATGGAAAAGCGCCACGAATTCCTCGTGACGCAATCGGCCGACCTTCAGCAGGCCAAGCAGGTCCTCCTCGACGTCATCGCCCGCAGCGACAAGCGCATCAAGGAAATGTTCCTCCAGACCTTCAACGACGTCGCGGAAAACTTCCGCCGCTACTTCCGAACGCTCTTCGTCGGCGGCCAGGCGCGGGTCTACCTGCTCGACGAGGACGACCCGCTCGAAAGCGGCATCGAGGTCGAGGCGCGGCCTCCGGGAAAGAAGCCGCAGAGCATTTCGCTGCTGTCCGGCGGCGAGTCCGCGATGACCGCGGTGGCGCTGCTCTTCGCCATTTTCAAGGCAAAGCCGAGCCCGTTCTGCGTGCTCGACGAAGTTGACGCGCCGCTCGACGACGCCAACATCGGCCGCTTCCTGAACCTCTTGAACGAGTTCACGGAAGGCAGCCAGTTCGTCGTCATCACGCACAGCAAACAAACGATGGCCAAGGCCGACATCCTCTACGGTGTCACGCAGCAGGAACGCGGCGTCTCGACCCTGGTCAGCGTAAAGTTCGCCCAGGACTCGGCGGCTTAGCGGTCCGCGTTCCGGCGGCGAACGGATTTCGTCGCCGGGCGCAGTTCAAAAAGCCGAGAGGGTGAGTCCTGCATGTGGGGCGGTCTTGGGGGACTGCCCCACATAATCTTTTCCGGCAAGCATTTTTGGCAATTGCCACTTCCGACCACGAGATGGGAATGGGGCGATGCGAAGAATTTGCGCGATAGCGGTGTTGATTGCGCTGGGCTCCGCGGCCTCGGGACAACTGTCGCCCGCGCGGGAGGAGGCCTTGCGGGCCGTTGCGCGTGGCGAGGCGGTGGCATGGCCCGCGGCCGGCGCGAAGGAAGCGCGGCTGCTGCACGAGAAGGCCGAGGGCTACCTCGCAAACCTCCAGGAACACCACCTGCCGAACGGCCTCGCCGTGGGGATCCTCTGGGAAGACGACACGCGCGCGAAGGTGCTGGCATACGGCGGGGTCGACGACGGCGCGGGCCGGCAGGGGCGATACCTTGCCGTCCTGGCCTTCAAATACGCCGTGCGGCACGACGAGGAAACGCTCGAGGAGATCCTGAAGGTTCTGGCCGCCTTCGACCTGCTGATAACGATTTCCGGGCGGGAAGGGTACCTGGTCCGTTACGCCGGCCCCGCCTCGGACGAACACTACCGCGATATCTACAAAACCTATCCTCGAGGCGAGGACCCGCGCGAGAAGGGCCTTGGCAAAGCCGCGCACAAGGGCGCGGGGCCGCGCGATCACATGGTATGGCTCGGCGCCACGTCGCCCGGCATCTACGACGGCGCGGCACTGGGCCTGGCGGCCGCGCTGAAATACGTCGACGCGCCGGAGGCGCAACGGCGCACGCGGCAAATCCTGCGCCGCATGGGCAAACGCCTCGCCGAGGACGGATGGAACATCGAAGACAACCGGGGCCGCCGGACCCACACCTCGATCGCGTGGCGGCTGGTGTGGATGCGCCTGTTGATGAGCGCGGATCCGGCGCTCTACGAGCACCTCGCCCGCGACTACAGGGCCTTGTTCGACAAGTTGATGGAACGCAAGGACACTCTCCGTCCCGTGGACAAGTACGCCGAGGATTACGCGAACAACATCATCGATTTCGACCGCTATTTCGTGCTGTTCGCACTCGAAACGGATCCCGACCGCAAACGAACCTACGGGGAACTGCTGCGGGAAAACTACGAGCGGGCGGGGGACCACCTGAACCCTCATCTCGCGGCCGTGTACCTGCTTGCAAAAGGCAATCCCGACAAAGCCAACGCCCGGGCCACGCTCGAGGGCATGCTGCTCGACTTCCCCGCTCCGCCGTATCGCCTGCGCGCCGTCGATCGCCGCGAGAACGAGCTAATCGAGATGGCCGGCCCCGGCACCTCGGAGTTTGCCCTGCTGGCCCGCGAGCGCATCCCTTCGGAGGCCTTATGGAGCCAACCGCCCTGCCGCGCCGTCGGCGGCGAAGAGAAGAACCTCGAATTCACCGGCCTCGACTACCTTCTGCCCTATTGGATGGCTCGCCTGGCGGGAGTGCTGGATTTCATGTAACCCTGAATTCCCATTCGGGGTCTTTTGATTCAAGCGTAGCGCTCCGAAGAAAGGACAAAAGACCCCGAATGGGAATTCGGGGTTACATGAAGACACCCCCAAGCTGGGGCTTGGGGGTGCCACAAATCTCTTGTCTCTTGCTTGTTATGCCGTCGGGGGCATGGCGGCGCCGGCGGCGCGGCTGCGCTCGATGGACTGGAGGGCGAGGTAGCTGTCGCCGTACTTGTTCAGGTTCTCGAGCTCGTTGTCGTACTGCGAGTAATGGCGCTCCTCGTCCATGACGAGTTCTTCGAAGAGCTTCTTCGACATCGAGTCGGCGTTGGCGGCGCACTCGTTGGCCCAGACGTTGTAGTCGTGGACGCTGCCCTCTTCCATTTTGCAGGCGAGGCTGAGCATGTCTTTGACGACGTGGATCTTCTGCACCTCGACGGCCGTCTTCATCTCGATCTCGCCCTTGAGGAACAGGATGCGCTCGGAAAGGCGCTCGACGTGCATCATCTCTTCGATGGCCGTGCGCCGGAACAGGTTGGACAACAGGTCAAGGCCCAGATCGTCCAGGCGGAAATGGAAATACATGTACTGGTGTACGGCCGACAGCTCGTCCGCGACCGCTTTGTTCAACAGTTCGATACTCTTCTCGTGCATGGATTGCTCCTCCCGTGTGTAAGCCATAACCGTTGCATGATACCGCAAGACCGGTTGCGTTTTCCTCATTGCACCGGCGCGAGGGCGGGTGTACTCTGACGTGAATGATGAAAGCCATGAAGACAGCGGTGGTGCTGAATCCGCGCGCGGCGGCGGGGCGGGCCGGCGCGCAATGGCCGCTTATCGAGGCGGCGTTGCGCAACGAGCTGGGCGACTGGACCCCGTTGCGCACGGAACGCCCCGGCCACGCCACCGATCTCGTGCGGCAGGCGTTGCGCGACGGCCACGACCGCATTGTCAGCGTGGGCGGCGACGGCACGCACCACGAGGTGGTGAACGGGTTCTTCGACGGCGACATTGCCGTGCGCCCGGAAGCGGTGCTGGCCGTGGTGCCCATCGGCACCGGCTCGGATCTCGGGAGAACCTTGCGGCTGCCGCCGGGTGTCGATGCGGTGCCGATCATTACGCGTGGGCGCGTGGTCCATTCCGATCTGGGCCGCGTGACCTACACGCGCCACAACGGCGGCACCACCACTTGCTATTTCATCAACGTCGCCGATTTCGGCGCAGGCGGGGCCGTGGCCGAGCGCGTCAACAACTCCTCGAAAGGCATGGGCGGCTTCTGGTCCTTCTTCAAGGGCGTCTTGACGACCCTCATTCATTATCGCGCGCCGCACTTCGAGCTGGAGATCGACGGCGAAGCGATTAACGGCCGGTCGCTCAGCGTCATCGTCGCCAACGCCGAGTATTACGGCGGCGGCATCCACGTGGCGCCTCGCGCCAGCCTCGAGGACGGCCTGATCGACGTCTTTGTCCTTGCCGACATGTCGATCTTCCGGGCCATGCTGAACCTGCGCCGGTTCTACGTCGGCGACCTCTACGACCGCCCCAGGCTCGTGCGCCCCTTCCAGGCGAGGCGCATCGCCCTGCGCTCGCCCGAGCGCGTCCTCATCAACCTCGATGGCGAACAGCCGGGAACCCTCCCCGCCACCGTCGAAGCTATCCCGAAAGCCATTCGCATCGTTATGGCGGGATAACGTAACTCCCCTTTGTAAGGGGAGTCTTCGTCCAACCAAGAACTCCCCTTACAAAGGGGAGTTACGTCAATGCAACCTGTCGCTCTGGCTGCCTTTGCGCGCATTTTGCCCTTGATCCGGGCCGGTTTCGATTGCTACACTACCCTGTCCGTCGCGGTTGGCGGCGGATAATCCATTGAAGGAGGTCATAAGACCACAATGTCAGACGAATTCTTGGACACAACGAACGAAGCCCCGGTGGCT
>JAVEWL010000019.1:0-20916 GCA_034004565.1 FCB group bacterium
CCACTCGAAGCTCTACGACACCGGCGAAGATCCGGAATCACCGGCGTAGCGCGTCGTTGGACCCTGCCCCGAGTGGTCCGTCCATCGTGCTTTGATAGGTACCGCTGTATCGTTGGCCTTCAATCGAAAATCGAAAATCCAAAATCTAAAATGCCGCGGCCTACCATTTCACAATGGACGAACCACTAGGGGTGGGGTTCTTCGCTGGGGGCGGGCTCGGCTTCCTGGGCGGGGCGTTTGCGCACGATGCCGACGATGAGATCGACGATTCCCACGAACACGTAGAGAAGGGCCGCGGGGAAGAGCACGATGGCCGGCGACCGTTCGCTGGCGTAGTGGAACGCGGCAATCGCGAGAACCATGAGCGCCAGGAGCTGCAGGGCGCTGCCCGGCGCAAGGACCAGGCTCTTCATCTTGTCTTTGGGGTAGCGCAGGGTGCTGACCATGAGGTATGCCAGCGCCAATGACATCGGCCCGAGGATCCAGAGGGCTCCAACCCCCATCTCGAAGTACGTCTGAAACAGCACGAAAGCCGCGATCGTTCCGCCCGCGGCGGGAATGGGCAGCCCCGTGAAATAATCGCGCCGCGTGGCCTGGTAGACATTGTAACGGGCGAGGCGGAGCGCGCCGCACATCACGAAGATAACGGCGATTCCCGAACCCAGCGGCGCCGTCACACCCCCGTCATCGAGGGACTGGTTGAGGAACAGGGCAAAGATTAGCACGCCCGGGGCCACGCCGAACGATACCAAATCACACAGGCTGTCGAGCTGCTTGCCGAATTCCGAGGTGGTGTTGGTCAGTTTCGCGACCGTTCCGTCGAGCATGTCGAAGATGATGGCGAAAAAGATCATCGTCGCCGAAAACTTCGTCATGTCGATGGCGTTGTGGAGGATCGGCGACGGGTTGGTATAGAGGTTCGATCCCGCCAGCAACGCTGAAATCGCGTAGAAGATGCTCGCAATGCCGCAATACAGGCCGCAGATCGTCAGGGCGCTGGCCAGGACGTTGATGGGGCGTCTCTTGAAGCGATGTTTCTTGCGCGTTCTGCTCATGTGAATCTCGATATGGCGTCTTCGCCCGCTTTCACCTTGTCCCCCACTTTGACGAGGATTTCGGCGTTCGGCGGAAGATAGATTTCCGTTCTGGAACCGAATTTTATCATACCGAACTTCTCGCCGCGCTCGAGGCGATCGCCGATCCGGCAGCGGCAGACGATTCGCCGGGCCACAAGACCCGAAATCTGGCGTACGGTCATCGGCCCGTGCTCGGTGTCGAGGTAGACGTTCATCGCCTCGTTTGCGTCGCTGGTCTCGGGCAGGCGCGCGTCCAGGAATCTGCCAGGACGATACTGAATCTCGCGCACCGTGCCCGCCGCGGGGGCCCGATTCACGTGCACGTTGAAGATCGACAGGAAGATCGACACCCGTTTGCAGGGGCCGCTGAAGTACGGCGTTTCCGTGAAGTCTTCCACGCCGACAATCGTTCCGTCCGCGGCCGACACGACAAGGCCGGGCTCGGACGGGACCTTTCGTTTCGGGTCGCGGAAGAAAAACACGGAGTAAATCCCTCCGAGCAGAAACAGTAGCCCAATTAACGCAAATCCAGGCCGGTCCGCGGGCACCGCCCACGCCAGAACCGCAACCCCGATAACCAGCGGGAGCAGGTAATTAACCCGGCCCTCGCGCAAGGCGCTGAAATCTTCTTTCACAGTAATCCGCGTTCCTTAAAGCTCACGAACCGGCCATCGCCAAAAACCACATGATCCAGCAAACGCAACCCCAGCACCATCGCCGCCTCGTTCAGGCGCTTCGTCAAGGCTACATCGTCCCGGCTGGGCTCGGGGTCGCCGCTCGGGTGGTTGTGCGTGACGACCAACGCCGGCGCCCCTTCGCGCACCGCCTGGCGAAATACATCGCGCGGCAAGGCCATGGTGGCGTCCAGGCCGCCCTTCGACACCTCAACCACCCGCAGCACCTCGTTCTTCGTATTCAAGAGCACGCACTTGAACTGCTCGGTCTCGCAGTCCTTGTAGCGCACCATCAGCAAATCCGCGATATCCTGAGACGACCGGATCCGGACCCGGTCGTGCTCGGAATGCGAAGCGAGCCGCTTGCCCAGTTCGAGCGCCGCCTTGACTTCGATGGCCTTGACGGTTCCCAGCCCCGGCACTTGTGTCAGTTCCTCGACGCTCGCCCGCGACAGGCCCCGAAGCCCGCCAAAGTATTTGATCACCAGTTCTGCCAGGGCGACCGCCCCCACTTCGCGCGTGCCCGTCCTGAAAATCACCGCCAGGAGTTCGGCATTGCTCAGCGCCTCCGCCCCGAGCCGGGCAAGGCGCTCGCGCGGCCGCTCCTCGTGCGGCATCTCTCGCATCGCTGTCGAAACCACCGGTTCGCGTGGATTCACGATGTCCCCTGCCCGCCCCTCTGGATTCTCCTCAGGCGGCTCCCACCGCCAGCGACACGATCAGCATGGCCAGTATGGCCCCGATGATGCCGCTCGGAAGGAACCCCCAGGTTCGGTTGTACGGCCAGGCCGGGACGGCGGCCAGGACCAACAGCAACAGACACGTGGCCAGCAGTAGTTGCAGCATTGCGAACTCCTTTCGGAGACCGTCTGGTGTCCTGCCGCAGGCGGTGCCCAGTACACGGATCGGATTCGGGTCTATCCTTCAACCCGAAAGGGCGCTCGCGCGGTTACGATGCGATCGATACCGGCCAGATCGCGCCTGGAATCGATCCGCGTAAATCCATACCCGCTCAGCAGCCCCCCTACACTGGAATATTGCCCCATTCCAATCTCCAACGCAAGAAACCCGCCGGGCTCGAGCCACGCCCCGGCCTCGCGCGCAATGCGGTCAATCAGGTCGAGGCCTTCCGGGCCCGCCAGCAGCGCGCGCGGGTCCTCGTAGTCACGGATATCGGGCGCAAGCTCGTCCCAGGCGCCGTCCTCGACATACGGCGGATTCGCGCAGATCGCGTTGAACGCGCCCGACGATTCTGTCAAGGCGCCGAACAGGTCTCCCAGGCGGAAAACCACCCGGTCCTCCACTCCCAGGCGCGCGGCGTTTTGCTGCGCCAGGGCGAGGGCTTGGGGATTGCGGTCGGTGGCGGTCACACGGCATTGCGGCGCGTTCTTCGCTATTGCCAGGGCTACGCAACCGGACCCCGTGCACAGATCCAGCACGCGAGCGGGTGAATTGCCAATGAAGTCCAGCACCGCTTCGACCAGATGCTCGGTCTCCGGACGCGGGACCAGTATCGGCGCCTCGACGTAGAGCGGCAGCGAGAAGAACTCCCATTCGCCCAGGATATACGCGACGGGTTCGTGTGCGAGCCGTCGCTCCAGCAACGCATCGAACCCGGACGCGGCGGCGGTGGTGTGGAGCCGTGCCAGCAGTTGCGAACGGGTAAGGCCCAAAGCATGCGCCAAGAGCAGTTCGGCATCAAGACGGGGGGATTCGGAGATTTCGCTCAGGACCCCGGCGGCTTCGGTCAGCCGCCGGCCCAGGGTCGGGCTCATCAGGGTGCGCTGAGCTGCGCCGCGCGATCGGCCGCGCTCAGGGCGTCGATCAGCGACTGGATCTCGCCTTCCATGGCCTGCTCCAACTGGTACAGCGTGAAATTGATGCGGTGATCGGTCAGGCGATTTTGCGGAAAGTTGTAGGTGCGGATACGCTCGCTGCGGTCGCCGCTGCGCACCTGGCTCTTGCGCTCGGCGGAACGCTGCGCGTCCTCCGCTTCCTGCTTGGCCACCAGTATTCGAGACCGAAGGATGGACATTGCCTTGGCGCGGTTCTTGTGCTGTGACCGCTCATCCTGGCAGGTCACCACCACACCCGTCGGGATGTGCGTGACGCGCACAGCCGAATCCGTGGTGTTCACGTGCTGTCCGCCGGCGCCCGACGATCGGTAGACGTCAATCTGGAGGTCGGAGGGATCGATCTCGACATCCACTTCCTCCGCTTCCGGGAGAATCGCCACCGTTACGGCCGAGGTGTGGATTCGCCCCTGGGCTTCGGTGGCCGGCACGCGCTGCACGCGGTGCACGCCCGCCTCGTACTTGAGTTGGCTGTACACGTTCTCGCCGGTGACGCGGAAGATGATTTCCTTGTAGCCGCCCATGCCCGTGGCGCTTTCGCTCATCACCTCGACGCGCCAGCCCTTCAATTCGGCCAGGCGCGAGTACATGCGGTACAAGTCGGCCACGAAAAGCCCCGCCTCTTCCCCGCCGGTCCCGGCCCGGATTTCGACGATGGTGTTCTTGGCGTCGAGCGGGTCCTTCGGGAGGATGAGGAACTTGATATCTTCTTCAAGGGCGCGCTGCGTTTCAAGCAGTTCACGCCGCTCCTCGTCGGCCATCTCGCGAAGTTCCGGGTCGCTTTCCTCGTACAGGATCTGCTCGGCCTGCCGCAGGCGGTCCGCCTGCACCTCATGCCGCCGAAACGCCTGGACGAGTTCCTCGAGGTCTTTTTGCGCCTTGGCGCATTTCCGGAACTCGGCAGGGTTCGACGCCACCTCTTGCGAAGACATCATCTCCGTGAGGCGGTTGTATTCGTCGAGGATGGTGAGCAATTTCTTGTGGACGGAATCTTCCATGAGGTGCGGCCGTACTCCCGAGCGGTGTTGTTATTGAGCCGGGGTAGTCTTGCCGTACTTCTTGTTGAAACGGTCGACGCGGCCTTCGCTGTCCACGAACTTCTGTTTGCCGGTGAAGAACGGATGGCAAGACGAGCAGATTTCAACCTTGATGGCCGGCTTCGTGCTGCGGGTCTCGAAGGTGTTGCCGCAAGCGCAGGACACCTTTGAAGTTACGTACTTCGGATGAATGTCTTTCTTCACAACCAAACTCCTTCCAGTTTGCCCTTAAGCCGTGCGTTAACACGGAGGCTTGACACAGAATTCCCCTCGCGGGCGTCATTCCCACGCACTATAGCACAGCCGTCCGTCCGAGGCAAATTACTGGCGTGTACCCGCTTACGTGTTGCATTGCGAGGCTCGTTCGAGGAATATGGTTCTACAGGGCCAGTGTTGTAAACCGTCGGCGGGAAATGGAGAATATCCGTATGCAGTATTTCAAGACCAGTCAGCCTGTTCCGGGCAAGGGCGACGCGCTTATCTTTTACGAGTGCGACGACAACCAGACGATTCAGCGGTACGTGACGGTCATCCCCGCGACGGGTGAATCCGAACACGTTTCCGATCCGCTGATTAAGAAGCTGTACCGCCCGGAATTCCTGATGAAATCGGACCCGGACGAATTCCAGCAGTACTGGGCGTCGGGTGGGGGCCAATAGGGAACTTAGGAAAGGGGACTTACACATGTCCGACACGCAAGAAAACACGACCAATCCGCAACCGGCGGGCTTCCGCTACTTCTCGCCCGATATGACCATCGGCGAGGCCATGAATGTGCATCCGCGGGTGCGCGAGGTCTTCGCGGCGTTCCATCTGGGCGGCTGCGCGCATTGCGCCATCAACCAATACGAAACCCTCGAACAGGTCTGCGCCGGCTACGGCGTCGACCTCGATATGCTCCTCGAAGTCCTCGAAAGCGTCGTCACGAAAGCGGAGCCCCAGGAAACCGCATAAAACGTCTCGCGCTTCAATCCGGCAGTTTCAGCCCCCGGCACCGTACGGTGCCGAGGGCTCTTCTTGTATCGTTATAAGGTGTTCCTCCTCGCGAACCGGAATGTGGTTGACACAGGTGCCAGTCCCGCCTCGTAGCGTGAAATACCTGCCCCTGCTGTTTCGCTCAGCCAACGCCGGCAATTCGTCTGCTTGGCACAACAGCAAAACACTGGACTTAATTTTTGTATTGACCCAATTCATATTATCTGCAATACTTGCACTACACACATATTTCTACTAGGCAACTGTATCGTGCCGGTTTGCTGGAAACTCTTGGGCGCAGCGTTTCAAGGGTGTTTGGGATCGCCTTCCGCATTTCCCATTTTCTCACTGCGATACCCCACATTCTTCCAGTGTCGCCCTTTTCGATCTGGAGTCCTGTTCGGAGTTGGCGCCTCGATACGCGCCAGCGGCGGAGGGAATGCAATGGCGGACGTGCTGTTGTCCTACCTGGAATCGGATGGGCCCTGGGTTGACTGGGTGGAAGACCATCTTGCGCAGGCCGGCTACTCGGCGAAGCGTCATGCCTGGAACTTCTCCGAGAAAGGAACGCTTCCCCGCCTTTGCCAACTGGCCAAGGCGGAGGGTTTGTTGCTGGTGACGGTGGCTTCGCCCGCTTACATGAACCTGGTTCACAATCAGCCGGATTGGGCAACGGCGTTTTCCGAGGCCAAGACAAAGGTCCTTTGCCTTCGGGTCAAGGTCTGTACCATCAGCGCCCAGTTGTGCTGGCACAAGGCTATTGATCTCTTCGCTCTTTCGCAGGAGGACGGCGCCGCCCAACTGCTTGCCGCGACCAAGGAATCTTGCGGAGCGCCCAAAGGACTCCCGCTCACACCGCAGTCCAGCTCCGACCTGAAAGATACCCCTCTTCCGTCGCGGCGGCGGGCTGTCTATCGCGTCGGGTGCGCGATGTCTTCGTTCTTCGTCGGCCGAACGGGTCCGCTGACCCTGATCGAACACGGCACCCAGCGCGAAGGAATCGCCGTTATTCAAGGGACCCCCGGCCAGTTCGGGCTCGGTTCGTCGCAACTGGCCGCCGAGTACGCATATCATCACTGGTCGGACTACCGGGTTATCTGGTGGGTGCGTGCCGGCAACCGGGCACTTATCAATGCCGACCTGTCGCGCTTGAGCAACAAGCTAGGCTTGACTGAGAAAAGCACGCATGCTTATGCGATCGAACTCAAATCCATCATGCGGTGGATGGACGAAAACGACGGCTGGTTGTTCATATTCGACGATGCCACCAACGCGAAGGACGTTGAGCCTTTCCTGCCGAAAGTCTGCAAGGGGCACCTTCTTGTCACGTCGGACGACCCGAACTGGTGGGGCGTCCGCCATCGCTTTCGCCTCACCACCCTGGACCGGGCGGATTCGATCCAGTATCTGCTGAGGCGGTTGCACGAGGTCGACGAGAGTAGCGCGGCCGTCCTCGCCTCGGAGCTATCCGATTTGCCCCTGTTGCTGCAATTGGCCGGGTCGTACATGCTCGCAAACAGCATTCCGCTCTCGGAGTATGTGGACCTGTTCTTCGCGCGCCGGCGCGAGAGTTGGAAAGACGGTCATCCCCCCCGCGCGCTCGACTTCACGTTGCGAGTGATTCTCACGCTCTCGCTGGAGCAGGTCATGCGGGAGAATGAGGACGCCCTGACGCTCGCAAAGGCGTTCATGTTCATGCACAAGGATACTATCCGTCTCGCCCCCCTGCTCGCGGGGGCCAAGAAGATGCCCTCGCAACTAACCACGGCGCTGTCTTCGCCTCAAGCCGCCGCGAAGGCGATTACGACCCTGGTTCGCTACGGCCTGATCGAGGAAGTGGACGACGTTTTTCGCATGCATCAACAAGTCCAGAAGGAACTGTTGAAATTTCAGTTGAGCGACCCTTCGGCGGAGCGAAACAAGCCGCTGCAGAGCTTTCTGCTCAACTTCCGCAAGAAATGCGACCGGAAGAAGCCCCTGGCAATAGGTGAATCCCTTCTCCAGATAGTCCAGGAGGCATTCCCGGACGTCTACCACGACGCCTATCGCCGCGAAGAGTGCGCGGAGCTCTCCGGAGACGCGGTGGTGCTGCTGGATCGCGCCCACGAACTGGGTTTGCCCGCCGAGCCGGCGGCCGAGTTGGGGAAACGTCTGGGTGCTTTCCTCCATTATTCAACCTGTTACGAAGCAGCCAGCGATGTGTTGAAGCGCGCCTTGGAATTCCAGGACAAGGCGCAAGGACGAAAGCACGCCCGTGCCGCCTTGATTCTCACCCTCATGGGTTCCGTGCGTTGGGCGATGTGCGATCTGCCGGAAGCGAGAGCGAACTACGAGGCGGCCCTGCGCATCGACCTCATCCATAAAAAGGGTCCGGACCCGGAAGTGGCTAAGTGTCTGCAGAACCTTGGGCACATCTGCCAGGAGATGGGGCTGTTCGTGGATGCGCGCAACTCTTACATGCAGGCTCTCGATATGCATCGCAAGCTGTACGGGGATGTGCACAAGAGCGTGGCGGCCGATTACGCGGACCTCGGGTTGGTCGCGCAGAAGCTCGGAGACACCCGCGCCGCCTGGCGGCACTACAAAGACGCCCTTGAAATGTACAAGGAGGTCTACGGTCCCCAGCATCCCTCCGTGTCGACGTGCATGAAGAATTTTGGTGGATTGCTGTACGCAATGGGTGACCATCAGGGGGCCTACGATGCCTTCCGGCACGCGCTGAAACTGGACACGAAGCTGTACGCGGACGGGCACCCGGAGATTGCCCGCGACCACAACAACCTCGGCTTGGTGCTGCAGCAGCAGGGCAAGCTGGAGGAAGCCGAGCAGCATTATCTGCTCGCGCTCGAAATCAACCGGATGACCTATGGCAATTCGCACCCTAAGCTGGCCATTCAACTGAATAACCTGGGCAGTTTGCGTCAGGCGCACGGGGATGCCGAGGGGGCCAAAAACTACTATGCTCAAGCCTCCAAGATCCTCGTTAGTGCCTACGGCATGGATCACCCGCTTACGGTTCAAACCAATAAGAACATGCAACAGATTGAATTGTGAAACCCCTCGCGTTTGAGGAGCTGCCTCTTCGCTACTGGAGCGTCGGCCTCGGCTCGGTCCTGGCGGCGAACTGGCGCCGATAGCTCCGTGGCATATTCGGGCGCTGCCTTTTGTTTACTAAACCGTTCTGCGTTTTCATCCGCGTCTTTGGGATGAGCCGTATTGCGCCTGAATCCGCGAAAAAGCCTGCGGATTCGTTCGCAAACCGGTGTAGACTGTTCCATATGACCTTTGGGCGCCCCGAACAGGGCTTTGGATTACCTTTACTTCGGAGAGTGACAAAAATGGCCACTCCGCAGACGCATTCCCGCGCGCTGGTCTCGGCGACCGAGTCCGCGATCCGGGAACTCAAGCGCCTTCTCGACAGCGAAAAGACCGAAGGCATTCGCCTGGCCGTCAAGGGTGGCGGCTGTTCGGGCCTGTCTTATATCCTTGAATTCAGCGAGCACCGTGAAGGCGACAACGAGGTCGAGCAGGACGGCGTCCGCTTCTTCATGGACCGTAAGTCCTCGATCTACCTGAAAGGCATCGTGCTCGATTTCAAAGAGGGCCTGAGCGGCAAGGGCTTCGTATTCCAGAACCCCAACGCGTCCAGCACCTGCGGCTGCGGCGAATCGTTCAGCGTCTAGGCACGTGAGCACGACGAGTTCCAACAGCGCCATCGCCGGTGTCGAGACGGTCCGTAAGCATGTGGGGCTGTGGTCCCGCGACGACTACACCTTCGTCCGTTTTACGGGACCCGACGTGGCGTCCTGGCTGCAGACACAAACCACCAACGACGTCCTCGCCCTGCAATCGGGCGAGGGCCACGCCAACGCCCTGCTCGATCGCAAGGGGCGTCTCCAGGCGCATTTCACGCTCCACCGCTGGGAAGACGAATACTGGCTCATCGTCGAGAAAAGCCAGGCCGCGCGCCTGCTACAGCAACTGGACGATCACCTCTTCCTCGAGAAGGTGGAATGGGCCGATTCCGGCGACGAGGTCGAGCAACTGCTGGTGCAGGGGCCGCGCTCGTTGCTGCTGCTGGGCACCGTGCTCGGCGACGCGGCGGTCACGCAACTGCCGCGCGAGCCCTATGCCTGCGCACCGCTCGAATTGGCGGGATTCCAAGTATTGTGCTTCCAGGTAAGCGTGACCGGAGAAGACGGTTTCCTTCTTATCGCGCAGGCCAGCGAGCGGCAGGCCCTGATGGACGCGCTGCTTGCGGCGGGCGAACCCCTGCGCGCGCGACTCGTGGACGAATCCGCGCGGGAGGCGCTGCGCATCGAGGCGGGCCTTCCACGCTTTGATATCGATATGGATACCAACTATCGCATCCCCGAGACCACGCTCGAGCGCGAAGCGGTCAGCTATTCGAAGGGTTGCTATCTCGGGCAGGAAGTTGTGGCGCGGCTGAAGGCCTACGCCTCGCCGAAACAGGCGCTCATGGGGCTGGTCTTCGATGCCGACGCACGGATGCCCGAATTCGACAGCCCCATTTATGACGCGGGAAAACAGATCGGCGTGGTCAAGAGTGCCGCCTTCTCCCCCACGCTTTCGCGCCCCATCGCCCTGGCCTATCTCGATCGTGAACACCGCGCGCCGGGCCTGGAACTGTCCAACGGGGGCGAGGTCGTGATGCTGCCGTTCTACCGTCCGCCGTCGCGTCACGAACGCGCGCGCATCCTGTACGAAATGGCCCTCGAACTCTTCGAGCACGACCTTCGCGACGAAGACGACACGGACATCCACTTCCTGAAGGAGGCGGTCCTGCTCGACCCCGCGTATGAAGATGCCTTCGAGGCGCTCGGCGTCATCCTGCACCGGCACGGGCACGTCGATGAAGCGATTCACTACATGAAGATCCTCGAAGCGCTAAATCCCAATTGCGTGATGGCGCACACGAACCTCTCCGTGTTCTACGTCGCCAAGGGCATGATCGAAGACGCCGAAACCGAGAAGGCCAAGGCGGCCGTGCTTCAAATCCGCAAATCCTCTGAGGCGCGCAAGGCCGAGGAAATGGCCGCGGCCGAGCGCGAACGCATCCGTCGTGAAGCACTGGAACGCATCGAGATGTTCAAAGAAGTCCTCGAAATCGACCCGGATGACCCGTTGGCCACCTTTGGCATGGGCGTTGCCCATATTCAACTAGACGAATACGACAAGGCCATCCCTTTCCTCGAGCAGGCGACGCGCGTAAGCAAGGACTATTCGGCCGCGTATTTGCAACTCGGCAAGTGCCTGGAGTTTACGAAGCAATACGATCTCGCGCGAGACGCTTTTCGGAAAGGGATCGAAGTCGCCACGCGCAAAGGGGACCTCATGCCGCTGCGCGAAATGGAACGCCGCCTGAATAGCCTTCCCGTCACGTCCGATTGAGCGCATTTTTTGCACTTGCAGTAAGAAGCGCATTATGGCACTCTTTGCGGATATGTGTCTGGGTGGGGAAACAGGGCGTTAGGCGACTGGAATGGCATCTTCGATTCACAATCCTTACCAAAGCGGTGGGCGCTGGTTGCGTGGCAATCTTCACGCCCACACTACCAATAGCGACGGCGAGCGAACCCCGCAGCAACTGGTGGACGCCTACGCGGCGCGCGACTACGATTTTCTGATGATTTCCGATCACGACGTGGTCACGGACGTGGACGCGCTGGATCCGCGGGGCATGGTCCTCATCCCGGGTTGCGAGATTACCGCGAAAGGCCCCCATATTCTGCATGTCAACGCGCGCGTTCCAATGCCGCCCGAGGCGGATCGGCAGCGTGTGCTGGATGCCATTCGCAATGCCGATGGCATTTCCGTGATCAATCACCCCAATTGGGAGTGGCACTTCAATCATTGTCCCCAGACCCTGCTCGATACCTGGCAGGGATATACGGGCATCGAGATCTACAACGGCATCGTCCGGCGCCAGGAAGGCAACCCCCAGGCGACGGACCGCTGGGATCGCTTGCTGGGGGGCGGACGGCGCATCTGGGGATACGCCAACGACGACAACCACGCGCCCTGCGACGACGCGATTGCGTGGAATGTCGCCCTGTGCGAGCGTCGCGATCGGGCTTCGGTGGTTGCGGCCCTTCGCAGAGGCAGCTTTTACGCCAGCACCGGTGTCACGATCGATGCCATCGAGGTGAGCGGCGAACGGATTCGGATTCGCACGCAGAACGCGCAGCGCATCGTTGCGTTGGGCGACTACGGCCTACGCCTCGATGCCGTCGACGGCAGCGCGATGGACTTTCATCTGGGCGAGTATGTGCCGGTGCATTACGTGCGCTTCGAGTGCTGGGGCGCCGCCGAAAACATGGCCTGGACCCAGCCCTTCTTCATAGCGCACTAGTGATTTGTTGCATTTGAACGGTTGCGGGTTAGGCGTTCATGCCGCCAAATCCCAATACCTTGTGCGTTGTCTTGTAATAGCCGTACCGAAATGGAATTCCATCTGAGCCGGGCATGCAGATTTGGCTCGGTAACGATTAGAGTTACGTGGGAAATACTGAAAGACCATTTTTACAAAACGAGAGTGGTTTAGCGTACAAGACCAAGAATAATGAGATTTGTCTTTGGATTAATTCAGGGACAGACTACGAATTAGATCCGCAAGAGGGATCTAATTCGTAGTCTGTCCCTGAATTAGGTTCGCTTCAGTGTTTTGCTTCGAGGGTGGCTAATACTTCGGCGTGCGGGGTGTGTGGGAAGAGGTCTACGGCGCGCAGGTTGGTCAAGTGATAGCCTTCGAGGAGCGTGGGCATTTCGCGTGCGAGGACGGTGGGCTTGCAGGACACGTACAGCACGGACTGTGGACGCAGGTCGACCAGTCGGCGGAGGGCCTTTGGGTGCAAGCCCGCGCGGGGTGGATCGACGATGGCCGCGGTGCCGGGGCGCCAGCCGCCGAGCGTCAACTGATCGCGGAGGTAACCCTCGACTTCCTGTGCGACGAAATCGACGTTGGCGATAGCGTTGAGGGCCGCGTTGGCGACGCCGTCCGCGGAAGCGGGCGCGAAACTCTCGACGGACACCACGCGCTCGACGACATCGGCGCAAGAGAAGGCGATGCCGCCCGGGCCGCCGTAGAGGTCGTAGAGCGCGTGGGGCCGGTGTTCCGCGACCCACGCGCGAATAGCGCCGTACAGGCGCTCGGTGGCGAAGGTGTTGGTCTGGAAGAAGCTCAGCGGGGACAGGGTGAAGCGCAGCACGCGCGGCTCCGCGCCGGTGGGGATGTGAAGTTGCTCCTCGATGGCGGGTGAGCCGAAGAGGGTTTCGATTCGATCCGCGCCGGTGGTGTCGCCGGTGCTTTCGAAGACGGCCCACTGGATGCTGGTCGCGGGGTAGGCGCGTTGGACCGCTTCGAGGAACGGTGCGCGGTCGAAGCCGTCGTGGCGCGTAATGAGCACGACCATGCGCTCGCCGGTGCGCTTACCCTCGCGCAACAGCAGCGTGCGCAGGAGTCCACGATCGCGCCGGCCCTGGTAGGCCTTGAGGTCGTGTTCGGCGACCCACGCGCGCATCGATTCCGCGAGCGGTGGAAGGTCCGGCGAGAAGATGCGGCACTCGCTGACCTCGAGCGGGCGGTACCATTGTTCCTTGCGGCGGAACCCGAGCACCGCATCGCGTTCCATGTCCTTGGGCGGCGCGGTTTCGTAGAATTTCGGCGCAAAAGCGAGGTCGACGCGGTTGCGGTAATACCATTGTCCCGGAGAGGGTTCGACGGGGATGGGTCCGGACCAGAAGGGTGCGAAGAGTTCCTTCAGGGCCGCTTCCTTCGCGAGCAACTGATCCGCGTACGGTATGTCCTGCGATGCGCAGCCTCCGCACTCGCCAAAATGGACGCAACAATCACCACCCGCCGCCAATTTGTCGCGGAGGCCCAACTCAGTTCCGGAATCCATTCGTTCTATTCGTGCTTTCTAGTTGCCGACGCCGTTTGCGGGCGTATCCGCCGCCATTGCCTGTTCGAGTACTTGTATGATGGGACCGTGGCCCTGTTCTTTGGCCAGATCGAGCGCCGTACGGTCCTTGGAATCCTTCGCGGTCGGCGACGCGCCGGCTTGCAGCAACAGGCCTACAATCTCGGCGCTGCCGTTGTAGGCCGCGACGTGCAGGGGGGTGCCGCCGAGCTTGTTGCGGGCATTCGCGTCGGCCCCGGCGCCCAGGAGCACCTGCGCCACGGGCGCCCGGCCCAGTTCAGCGGCCGTCATCAGCGCGGTGTGGCCGTGGACGTCCTGCGCCTTAATGTCGGCGTTTGCGCCGAGCAAGGCCTTCGCGATTTCGGGGTCCTCGCAATGGGCCGCGGCCATCAAGGGGGTCTCGCCTGTCTCACCGGAGCCGTTGACGTTGGCACCTTTTCCGATAAGGGTATTGACCGTAGCTAGATCGCATTCGCGGGCCGCCTTGAGCAGGGCTTCCGGTTCCGCCGCGTTGGCCTGCGGCGCGGGCTGTGTTTCGGCAGAGGCTTCGGCCTGGGCATCAAGGGGAGCGGGCGGGTTTTGGCCGCAACCCGCGACTGCGGTGGAGAGCAGGGCGAATACTGCGCATATGGTCAGTTGTTTTTTCATGATGGTGGAGTTGCCTCTTTTGGTTGGGCTTATCTGACCATATTGACGTGGGTTTATCAACTCGTGTAACCCCGAATTCCCATTCGGGGGCTTGGTGTAAAGGTAGCGCCTTCAAGAAAGAGCGAAAGACCCCGAATGGGAATTCGGGGTTACATCAGACTGGATCGGGATTGAATCCGCAGGCTGTGGGGTGAGCCGTTCAGGTTTGCATCTCGCAAGAAGCCGCGGATGCAAACCTGAACCGGCGGAGATGGAACTATCCGGATTTCGAGGGTATTATACTAGGAGCACTTTTCGGGTTCCGGTTTGATGCGTCGACAGAGGGCTCGGCCTTTTTCTCCAGCCCCGGTCACACTCTCATTGTTGTCTTCCGTGTTCACACGCGCGGGGGAACAATTCTGAGGAGGTAACATTCATGCCCGTACCACACGACTGTTCCTCGCACTCCTCCAATCCCTGCCCCGGACCGCCAACCCGGCGAGATTTTCTGCGCGTAGGTGTTTTGTCGGGTTTGGGTTTAACCCTTGGCGATTATTTCCGCATCTCCGCCGAGGAAGCGCCCGCGCCGGCGGCTCCCGTCGCGGAGTCCGTCATCTTCATATTCCTTGCGGGCGGTATGAGCCATCTGGACAGCTTTGATCCGAAGCCATATGCGCCTATTGAATACCGCGGCGAGTTCGGCACGGTTCAGACCAACACGGGCGAGGTGTTCGGTTCGCTGGTTCCGAATCTTGCGAAGGTTGCGGACAAATTCACGGTCATCCGATCGATGACCCATGGGGAGGCCGCCCACGAGCGCGGCACCCATAACATGCTCACCGGCTACCGGCCCAGCCCGGCCATTGTGTATCCGAGCCTGGGATCGGTGGTGGCGCATGAATACGGCCCGCGCAATGACCTTCCGCCCTACGTGTGCATTCCCGATGCCGGCGAACCGCGCCTGGGTACCGGGTACTTGAGTTCGGCCTACGGTCCCTTCAGCGTGGGTGGCGAACCGTCCGCCAAGAATTTCGAGGTGCGTGACTTGAATCTGCCCGCCGGGGTTGATGCGGCGCGCATGGAACGGCGCAAGACGCTCCTGCAGACCGTTGATGCGCATTTTGCCGGGCTCGAGAAGACGGACGCGCTTGGCGCCATGGATAGCTATTATCAGCGGGCCTACGCGCTCATCAGCTCCGAGAAGGCCCGCGAGGCATTCAACATCAAGGCTGAGCCGGATGCGGTGAAGGACCAGTACGGCCGCCACGCGTTTGGTCAGCGCATGTTGCTGGCGCGACGGCTGGTTGAGGCGGGCGCGCGCTTCGTGACGGTCGTCGACGGCGGCTGGGACATGCACACGGGGATCAAGGGGGGGATGCAGGCCAAGATGCCGCCGGTGGACCAGGGCCTCGCGGCGCTGATCGCCGACCTGGATCAACGCGGCCTTCTGCCAAAGACGATGGTGGTGCTGGTGACCGAGTTCGGGCGCACGGTACGCCTGAACAAGGACGCCGGCCGCGACCATTGGCCGAAGGCGTTCAGCGTCGTGCTTGCGGGCGGCGGTACGAAGGGCGGCCTCATCCACGGCGCCACGGACCCCTACGGCAGCGAACCCACCAAGTTCCCCGTGGGCCCCGAAGATTTGTCCGCCACCATCTTCACGCAGCTCGGCATCGACCCGAAGCGAAAGCTGATGAGTCCGGGCAACCGACCCATCGACATTGTTCGCGACGGGGCCGTGGTTCGCCAAATCCTTGCATAAGGGATACGGAATACGTATGCGCCTTGCCCGAGTATTATTGATTGGCGTGGTGTTTGTTGGTTCCGCGTCCGCCTGGGCCGCGTCGCCAAGTCTGGGTGTCGTGCTGCCGCGCGGCGGCCAGCGCGGCACGACGGTCGACGTGAGCTTCCAGGGCGCGAACCTGGAGGACGCGGCGGCGGTGCTATTTCACGGCACCGGCGTAACGCAGGCTGAGATTACCCCCACCAGCGCCACCGAGGTTAAGGCCAAACTCGCGATTGCGGCCGACTGTCCCCTGGGGCCGCAGGCCGTGCGCGTCCGGACCAAGTCGGGCCTTACCAACCTCGTGCTGTTCAGCGTCGGCGCGCTTAAGGAAGTCCCCGAGACCGAGCCGAACAACGACGCCGAGCACGCGCAGGCCGTCGAACTCGGCAGCACGTTGAACGGCGTGGTGGCGTCGGAGGACGTCGACTATTTCGCGGTGGAGTTGGCCGAGGGCGCGCGGCTGGCCGTCGAGGTGGAGGGTATACGGCTTGGCACGGCGCTTTTCGATCCGAAACTGCGCCTCTTTGGGCCGCACGGCCACGAACTGCACGCCGAGGACGACACGCCGCTGGCCCGGCAGGACGCCGCCTTCGTGTTCGCGGCGAAGGAAGCCGGAAAGCACCTCGTGGCCATCAGCGAGGCGGCGTACGGCGGCGCGGGGAACTTCTATTACCGTCTGCATATCGGCACGTTCCCGAGGCCGCTGTCCGTGACCCCGATGGGTGGCGCGCCGGGAGCAACGGTCGACGTTACGTGGCTCGGCGATCCCGCGCTGGCGACGCAGAGCGTGACCTTGCCCACGGTGCCGCTCGGCACTGCTCCCCTGAGCGCACAGACGGATGCCGGTCTCTCCCCCACGCCGCTTTCGGTGCGCGTGGATGCGTTGCCGTCGGTGAAGGAAGCCGAGCCCAACAACGACGCGGCGCAGGCGACCGCGGGTACGGCGCCGGGCGCGTTCGACGGCGTGATCCAGGAGCCCGGCGACACGGATTGGTTCAAGTTCGACGGCAAGAAGGATCAGGTCTACGACATTCGGCTTTGGGCAAGCGCGCTCGGATCGCCGCTGGATTCGGTGATGACGATCGCGAAGCCCTCGGGCGAGGCGCTGAGCGCGGACGACGACGGCGCGGGCCTCGACAGCACGTCCCGCGTGACGCTGCCAGAAGACGGGACCTATACGATCGCGGTGCGCGACCACCGCTTGCAGGGCGGAGCGACCTATGCCTATCGCATCGAGGCAAAGCCTGTGGAACGCCAGTTGGAAGTGAAACTCGTCGAGAACGAACCCGCGAGTCTTTCCGTGGCGCAGGGGAACCAGGCCGTGGTGGTGGTTTCCATGGCGCGACAGGATTTTGACGGACCCATCAAGCTCGACTTTCCGGGGCTGCCTGCGGGCGTGACGGCCTCGGCGGACGTGGTGCCGGCGGGGCAGGCGACGTGGCCCGTGCTGTTGACGGCGGCGGCCGACGCGCCGGTTGACGGAGCGCTGGTGGACTTTCGCGGCGCGCTGGAGCCGCAGGACGCCGCCACGCCGCTCGAAGGCCATTTGAACCAGGAGGTCGTGCTCATCTACGGCCAGAATAAGGTTATTTTTCAGTCCAAGTTTGTCGACCGGTTGGCGCTGGCCGTCACGGAGCCCGCGCCGTTCTCGATTGCGGCCGTGCAGCCGAAGGTGCCGCTGGTTCGCAACGCGAACATGAAACTGAAGGTCGTCGCGACGCGCACGGAAGGCTTTAAGGACGCGATTGAACTGCGGATCCCGTGGCTGCCCACCGGCGTGGGCGCGGCCACGGCCACCATTCCCGCCGAGCAGACCGAAGTTGTGATACCCGTCGACGCGCAGACCGGCGCGGCCCTCGGCAAGACCAATATCGCAGTGGACGCGACGAGCGCGGGCTATGCCGCGGCCTCGCCCTTCGTTTCGCTGGAGGTGGCCGATCCGTGGGTCACGTTCGAGGTTCCCACGGTCGAGACCGAACAGGGCAAGCCCGTCGAGATGGTCGTGAAGGTGACGAGCGCGAAGGAGTATGCGGGCTCGTTTCCGGCGGAGTTGCTGGGGCTTCCGAAGGGCGTAACCGCCGCGCCGCAGACCGTCGCGCATGGAACGACGGAGTTGAAGTTTCCCTTGGAGGTAGCCGCGGACGCGCCGGAAGGCAAGCATGGCGGGATCTTCGTGCGCACGGCGCTTCAGGCCGAGGGTGAAGAGGTCCTGCACCAGTCGGGCGGCGGACAGGTGACGCTGTTCAAGCCGCTGCCGCCGGAATTGCAGAAGCCCGCACCGCCGCCGGAAGCACCGAAGCCGGATCAGCCTGAACGCAAAACGCGCTTCGCGCAGAAGTAAATACAGTGCGAGAAGAACAATGCAATTTACTCGAGAATTAAGTCATGAATTGCGGCACGGCCAAGAGTGTGATGAGACGCCTGGGTCGATGAAGCAATTCCGTGGACAAATAGTAATGGTTTGCCCCCTCACCCCGGCCCTCTCCCCCGATGGGGGCGAGGGGGAAAAGACGGGCGATGGACGTTATGGACGTTATGGACGAGATGGACGAGATGCACTCGGTGGACGAGGAACTTGCCCCCTCACCCCGGCCCTCTCCCCCGATAGGGGAGAGGGGGAAAAGACGGACGATGGACGTTATGGACTTTGTGGACGAGATGGACTCGGTGGACGAGGAAGTTGCCCCCTCACCCCGGCCCTCTCCCCCGATGGGGGAGAGGGGGACAAACCACGCAATTGCACCCTGCTTTCCCCCTCTCCCCCATCGGGGGAGAGGGTTGGGGTGAGGGGGCGTTGCGCAGGGCCAATAATGACCCACTTGCGCTCTGGACTTCTTTTGTCCGTGGTTGTTATAGCGGCCTTCCGGGCCGATGCGCAGACGGTTTCCATTTATCCTACGGAAGTTCTTCTGGACCATGCGGCGGATTTCCAGCGAATCGTGGCCGTGGCGGCGCGTGAAGACGGCTTCACGCTGGACGTGACCGCCCAGGCCACCGTGACGTTTCAGCCGGAAGGCATCGCGAAGCTGGATGAGAGCTTTAGGCTGGTGCCGGTGGCCGACGGGGAGGCGACCGCTATCGTTACCGTCGGCGACAAGACGGCCACACTGCCCGTGCACGTGAAGAATGCGGCCGCCACGCCGCCGGTGTCGTTCCGCAACGATGTGCAACCCGCACTGATGCGGGCAGGCTGCAACACGGGCGCGTGTCACGGTAGCGCGCAGGGCAAGAACGGGTTCCGGTTGTCGTTGTTCGGATTTGACCCCGCCGCGGATTACCTGCATCTGTCGCGCGACGTTCGCGGCCGGCGCCTTGCCGCGGCGAGTCCCGACGAGAGCCTCATGCTGCTGAAGCCCACGGGCGCGGTGCCCCACGAAGGCGGTACGCGCTTCGACAAGGACAGCGAATTGTACGCCACGATTCGTGCATGGATCGCGGCCGACGCGCCCGACGACCCCGCTGATCTGAAGACGCTCACGGGCGTCGAGGTGCTGCCGAAGGAGGCCGTGCTCGAAGGCGAGGGAACGGCGCAGGCGTTGACGGTGATTGCGAAATACTCGGACGGCAGCGACCGCGACGTGACGCGGCTCGCGATCCTGAGCACGAGCGACGATCAGACCGTGAAGATTGACGAGAACGGTGTGATGACGGCCGGCGGGCGCGGCGGCGAGGCGTACGTGATGGCGCGCTTCGGGACCTTCGCGGTGGTGTCGCAGGCGATCGTGCTGCCCGCGGGTTCGCAATTGCAGTGGCCCGAGGTGCCGGTCAACAACTACATCGACGAGGCCATCTACGCGAAGCTGAAGAAGCTGCGCGTGCCGCCCGCGGAGATCGCGCCCGACGACGCCTTCGTGCGGCGCGTGTACCTTGATGTCATCGGCGTTCTGCCGACGGTGGAAGAAACGCAGGCCTTCCTCGCCGACCCCGCGCCGGACAAGCGTGTGAAACTCGTGGACCAGCTCCTGCAGCGACCCGAGTTCCCCGAGGTCTGGGCGATGAAATGGGCGGAGGTGCTGCGGGTCCAGCCGTCGCCGGTGCTCGATGTGAAGGCCATGCACCGGTACAACGACTGGCTGCGCCAGTCCATCTCCGAAGGCAAGCCCGTAGACCGGATGGCGAGCGAACTGCTGACGGCGCAGGGCGGCAATTTCGCGTCGCCCGCCGCGAACTTCTACATTGCCGAGGCCGACCCGGCGATGATGGCCGAGAACGTCGCGCAGGTTTTCCTGGGGATTCAGATTAAGTGCGCGCAGTGCCACAACCACCCCTTCGAACGCTGGACGATGGACGATTACTATTCCTTCTCAGCGTTTTTCGGTCAGGTGGGCCGCAAGGCTTCGACCGACCCGCGCGAGACCATCATTTTCGACCGGCAGTCCGGCGAAGTGAAAAACCTTCGGGACGGGCGGCCCATGCCGCCGAAGTTTCTCGGAGGCGCCGTACCCGACGTGGCCGGCAAGGATCGGCGCGCGGTACTGGCGGAATGGCTGACGGCGCCCGAGAACCCGTGGTTCGCGAAGAACATGGCGAACCGCGTCTGGCACCACTTCTTCGGCAAGGGGATTGTCGATCCGGTGGACGACGTGCGCGTGAGCAATCCGCCCAGCAACCCGCAACTTCTGGACGCATTGGCCGGGAAGCTGGTGTCGTATAAATACGACCTGCGGCAACTCGTGCGCGACATCTGCACGTCGTACACGTACCAGATGACCACGCGGCCCCGGGACCCGAACATTATGGACGGTCGCAACTTTTCGCACGCGCTGGTGCGGCGGATGTCGGCGGAGCAGTTGCTCGATTCCATCTCGCTCGTCACCGAGAGCAAGGTTAAGTTTCCCAACCTGCCTGTCGGCGCGCGCGCCGCGGAAGTCGCGGGCGGAGACAGCGGGAATTACTTCCTGAAACTGTTCGGACGGCCCGTGCGCGAGACGGTCTGCACTTGCGAACG
>JAVEWL010000516.1:0-4333 GCA_034004565.1 FCB group bacterium
AGCAAGACAGCTGGAGGGCATGGCGCCAACGCATAACCCACTTCAATCGACACAAGGGACCGTGTGGTCTTGTATCCATTCCAATTGAATTCGTTGAGATCTCCCGATAGGATTGCATTGGTTGCCTTGTACGCGCTGTTCCACATCCCCCAAGCTTCGGTTCCTAGATTAGCAGAAGCGAAGACTTGCGCCGCTGTCTTGGCGCCAGCGCTTGCCATAGCTATCTCCACTACGGACAAGAAGTTCTTACTAACCTCTGTGACCGCAGCGACACCTATGTCCCCCACAACATCCGAATTGGGGCTTTTCAGCGGGCGATTCTCTACTTTTCTGTCCACATGCGCACCCGGCTGATCCTTAATGGCTCTCCCTGTCATCGCATCGTATATCAGACCGGCCGTGAGCGAGATACCGGCGCCATAGAAACCGCCATCTGGTTTACGTTCGTACTCGGACGGCTCGTCCGCGTCATTGCGGAGGGGCGATGGCGGCAAGGCGCTCTTCCTGGCATCGCCACGATCGCGAAAGATCCCAAACGCGGTATACGCATAATTTCCGACAATCCGCGCGGCGTTGTTTGTCTTGAGTATTTCGTTTCCCGCGGCATCAAAGCCATAAAAGGTCTTTGCGCTGTCCATGTCCCTGGCAATAGTCCAGATGCCGCTTACGCGATGAGACGTCTTACCCGAATCGAGAGCAATCTCCGATACCGCTTGCCCGTCCAAGGGGCTATCCATGAGGTATTGCACTGTGACGCCACCGGCTTCCTTGGAAATCAGGTTGCCAAATGCGTCGTACGAGTACTTGCTCACCTCTCCCGTAGGCGTCCGCTCTTCGACAAGCCGGTTTTCGGCGTCCCAGACATACGTTGTCGTACCCGTTTCATCCGTCTTCGAAATCATGTTGCCGTCGGCATCGTATGTGCAATTAGCGCCACCGGCCAGCACGTACTGATTCATGCTGTTGGTAACGTAGTTTTCGACAATGCCGTCGCGGATTACCTGAGTCCGGTTGCCAGCGGGGTCGTACACATAGGTGACGCTGTGTCCGTCTGGATAGTGTTCTCCGGTCAACTGTCCCAGGAGGTCGTAGGTATAGGTGGTGCGGCCATCCTTATTGGTCTCGGCGATTCGGTTTCCGTTGATGTCGTACTCGTAGTTGAAGAAGGCCTGAACGGAGTTGTCCGGCGCATAGTGTGTAATGGACAGCAGTTGCCCTGCCTGGTCATAGGCATATCCCGTGCGGGTGCCGTTGCCCTTGAGCTCGCCCGATAGGCGGCCTGCGGCATCGTAGCTGTAGGTAACATACTGATAGCCGTTACCGTTGGAAACCGTCATGAGGCGGCCGGCCGCATCGTACGAATAGTCGAGCACGAAGCCGTCGTCACCCGTGCGCCGGGTCCGCTGGCCCGCGGCGTTGTACTCGTAGGCGAACCAATGCCCACTCGGATAGCCGATGTAGGTCATGAAGCCGCGCGCGTCGTACTGCATGCTCGTAACGCCCGAACCGTCCGTGACGCTGGCAAGGCGTCCCGCGCTATCGTAGCCATACTCCACTGCCGGCATGCCCGGGCAGAGTTTGCGCGTCACCTGCCCCGCGCTGTTGTACTCGTAGGCAATCGTCTGGCCGCGGCGGTTGGTGGCGCTCACCAGGTTTCCGGCCCCGTCGTGCTGGAATTGCTCGATGCTGTTGTCCGGATATGTGACGGTTTCCAGGTTGCCCTGGGCGTCGGCGCCGAACCGGGTCGTATTTCCACGGGGGTCTGTGATGGATTTGAGACTGTCCGTGCCGTAGTCGTAGCTGAAGCGCAACTCACCGCCTGCGGGATCCACGCTGCGCAAGACGTTGCCCATGTGGTCGTATTCGATGGAAACGGCGGCCCCATCAGGTCCCGTCACCGAAGTCAGGTTGCCCTTGCCGTCCACGCCGAATTCGACATCCCGGTTTAGAGAGTCTCCGGTCCGCGCAGGCCGGCCGAACTCGTCCGGTTCAAGCTGGACCAGCCCGCCCATGGCATCTTGAACGGTCAGGCGGCCCACGGAATCGTAGGTGCAGGTAACGGCCTCGGCCCCTCCGCCCAGGGCCTCGCCCACCTGGCGGCCATAGACATCGTACGAGAAGGTGGTGGTAATGCCCGTCGGTCCGGTCACGCCGAGCATCGCGTGGTCCAGTGGCCCCCCGGTCGAGGGCGCATAGGTATAGGCGGTGGTCAACCCGCCCTGCGCGGCCACGCCCGTCAGGTTGTTGGAACCGTCATAGCTGTAGCCGGTCACGCGCCCGGCCTGATCGGTGATCGAAGCGATAAGGTTTCCGCTGTAGGCCAGGGTAAAGGCATGGCCGCAGGAATGGGTCACCGACGCCAGCTTATCGCCGGCCCCGTACGCCAGCGCGACGCTGTTTCCGTTGGCGTCCGCGATGGAGCCCAGGCGGTTGGCCGCGTTGAAGGTCAGCACCGAGCCGCCATCCGCGGTCAACACAAAGGCCCCGTCGCCGCCGGTGAGCTTGCCGGTGTCGCCGGAAAGCGCGTCGTAGCCGCCGTCGGCGTTGCGCACGAACCTCCGGTCGAATCCGGTGCCCTGATGCACAAAAACATTTCCGTCCGCGTCGACGTTGGCGTAGACATCGTAACTGTGCGTCCAGCCGTAGCCCAGCGGTCCGTCATACTGGTGCTTGTCCATCCGGTTCATGTAGGCCCGCGCGAAGACCAGGGGCAGCCCCGGCGCCGGCGCGGCGGCGTCCACACCGCCCACCAGGTAGGTGTTGGGATTGATGCCCAGCGCCTGGCGCGCCTCGAAGGCGAACAGGTCGTGCACACTAGGCACGCGCCGCCCGAGCCCGCCCAGATACCCGGCGTTCTCGCGCAGCATGCCCTGATAGTCGGCCCAGGTCACGCCAATCTGGTCGGTCAACACCGGCCACAGCCGATCCCACACCGCCGTGTCCAACACGTCCGGGCGCACGTCGGCCTCGATACCGTCCCACGGCACGGCGTCCGTTGAGGCGCTGAGCAGGGAGAGTTCAAAGTAGATGCCGACGCGTGAAGCGGTGAACTGAACAGGAACACTCATCGAGTCCCCCGGCTGCAACACGCGCACGTTCGCGTCCAACCCCAGCCCCAATAACTGTATGTTGCCTTCGGACCACGGCTCCGTGTCCGAAAACCGCGTCAGCACGCCATCGGATACGGCCACCTCGAACAATGGCGCCGGGATCGCGCGGCTCGGGTGCGTATTTTTATAGTAGATCCAGAAGGTGTACGCTCGGTTCGTGCGATAAGGGTTAGGCACGCCCCGTAATTCCGCCTTGAGAAAGGTGTTGTAGACTTCCTGTAAATCCGTGGTGTCCGAATTGTTCGGGGCAAACCCCAATCTGTACTCGTCCGCGTTTGACAAGTCATCGCCGTCTGGGTCGCCTTGGGCGCCGTTGTCACCCTCAGCGTCGCCCGGATGCAGGCCATGCAGTTCCTCCCACCAGTCCGGCAATCCGTCCCCGTCACGGTCGCCTTCGCCGCCGACGGCGACGTATGATGCGGTAACCTCCATGTCTTCGCCCGCGACCACGGTAACCGTCATGGGTTGCGGCGCGATCCATCCGTCAATCTCTCGGAAATACACGGTATACGTACGTGGCGGGACAGGAAGCGCGGTCCCGCTTTCGCGCCAGAAGGCTTTGACGACAGACCATGCGGCCCCCGCCTGAACCGACGCGATCGGCTGAATCGTGACGCGAAGCAGCGGCATGCTTGACTCCGGGTACTCGTAGGCGCCCATGTCAATTCCAAAACCCTGCGGCCGCGGCGTCCCCAAGATATCTGTGTCAGGTGCACCTTCCAATGTGCCGGTGTCTATGCACGGCGACTCCGGCAGAAGCCACAGCTCTCCACGTTCCGCGTCCGCAAACTGGGGTGCGCTTATGCCCCCTTCATCGAACCACCAATCTCCCTGCTCGTACGAATGCACGACAGTGGCGGACCCGGTACCCCAAAACGGGCCATGCTCACCAGAATTATCCCACAGTATACAGTTCCGAAACTGCGACTCCGAGGAAAAACCATTCATATACACAACGCTTCCGTGAGGTCCCGTATTGCTCACCAAGGTGCAGTTCGTAACTGCTAGTGGCCCGAACGTGATCGTAAACGAACCTCCGCCTCCGCTTGCTGCGTTGCGCCAAAATGTGCTATTTATTGCTGTTGTTTCCGAACTTTCTGCAAGAATCGCAGCACCATAGTCTGCCCTGTTTTCCGAAAACCTGCTGCCTGCAATCACATTAACGGAGTCCGTGCTGTACATCCCTCCCCCACCCCCCGCTGTATTTTCCGATAGGGTGCAAT
>JAVEWL010000517.1:0-4331 GCA_034004565.1 FCB group bacterium
GGGCATGCGGTGGGCCAGACGTCGAACCGCTTCCGCGATCCGCGCGGGTTCGCCGTAGAGATCCTCGCGCGTGAGTCCGAACAGCGCCAGCAGCGGATCGATCTGGATCCACGTCGTCATCGAATTGTAGTAGCGCAGTTTCAGCTCGTCCTCTTCGCGCGGCTGGGCCAACCCTTCAAGCAGGCGGGTGCGCCCGTTCACGCGGGCAAGACCGCCGCCGCGGTCTTCGATGCGACGCGGCACGACTTCGAACGACAGCACGGCGCCGGAGTCCAGGTGCGCGCCGAGCGCGGCGGCATTGAGATCCGCGCCGACCGTGTCGATGTTGTGCAGCATGAGCGTTTCGAGCCCGGGATGGTCCCGGAGGACTTGCGCGAGCACGCCGTTGCGCAAGAGGTTCGGCACTTCGTACCAGTGTCCCGGCGGACTGAATCGCTGGATGGGCACGTTGTCGACGTAGTCGCTGCCTTCGCCCTTTTCACGGGCCCAGCCCATCAGCGCCGCGTGGACGGCGTCGCGCACCTTTTGCTTCTGCTCGTCGAGGGTTTCGTGCGGCATCTCTTCCCAGAGGAAGACCAGATCGCGCGTCATGGGGACGAGCCGTTGGCCGATCGAGCGTCCAGGAGAGAGGTAAAGCGGCCCGTCGTATCCGAAGTTGCCGCTTAGCTCGAGGTGTTTGCGAATCGGTCCGTCGGTCAGGTAGCTGGTCGATACCAGGTGCGGGATCGACGCGTCGTAGCGCCGCGCGGCGCGTTGGGTTTTCGCAAGGTGAATCTCCAGGAAGGAGCGGTGCCGTCCTTCGAGCGCCACAAAGGGGTTGATGGCCTTGATCGCGCCCGCGCCGGTAGTCCAGCGGCTGCCCACGCCCGCCGCGAGGCTCAGCACCCCGGCGCGCCCTTCGCGAAGGTGCCGTTCGCCACGCGCATCGGAAAAATCGCTGTTGACGACGATCACATCCGCGTCGCGCACGTCCTGAATGTCCGTATCCGGCGCGAGGCGGTTGTGCGCAAGCCCGATACGGCCGTTGCGCAGATCCTCGCGCATCTGCTCGTGGTGCACGGGGTCAAAACCGTTTTCCGCCTTGATGCGCTCGGCCTCGGCGTCCCACGCGATTCGTTCGGTTTGCGTTGCGGGATCCGCCACGCGGAACAGATGTCCGATCATGGTGCGCAGCATGCGGTAGTGCTCACCCGCCTGGTCGCAACGCGCCGCGAAATGGTCCAACTCCGCCCGGCGAAGGTACGACAGGCTGTCCGCGTCACGATGCACCATCTCCGGAATCTGGAGCGCGTAATAGCGCGCGGGCATCAACGCATCGTCCGATGCCAAAAGGCGGCCGCGCGTGCCGAACGAATTGATGCGGAAATCGTAGACCAGCGGGTCCATCGCGAAGGGCAGCGCGTCTTCGAGTTCGCGCTTGGTATCGCGCATGAGCGCGAGCACGCGGTCGCGGAACTCGGCCTGACGCTCCGGCGCCACGAACATGGCCATGCCGCCGCCCGACATGCCGCCGAGCATGAGGAAGCCCCAGAAATCATTGCCCATGGCCTCACGCGCCCGCTCGATGATGGTTTCGGTGAAGCGGTTCGTAACCCACGGGATGATGGTCTTCAGGGGACCGTTCCAGTTGCGGGTCGTGTTTTCCGCGACCGCGCGAACGTCTCCGTCGCGGAGGCCCGCCAGGATGCCGTCGAAGATTTCGGGCATGCCGAGGCGCGCCTGCCATTCCGCGCCGGCGCGAAGCAGGTACTTCTCCGTCACCATTTCGAGGATGGGGCCTACGTTTTGCGCCATGCCGCCGTGGATCAACACCAGCGACGATGCCAAGCGCTCCGTCACCTCGGGATGCAGGCTACCGTCGTCGAGCAGGCGATGGCGGGGGAGGAGGCAGCCCTTGCTGATGCCGAACTCGGGGTCGCCTTCCTGCGCCAATGCGCCTTCGATGACTTTGATTCCGGGCCAGATGCCCCCGGAGTCCTGCCAGCCGCCGCCGGAACCGCCCAACCACTCGCCCAGGATCGCGCGCGACGCGGCGAGGCGCCGTTCGTCCTCGCGCAGTCCGCCTTCGAGCGATGCCGTCTGCCCCGTGGCGCGCATGAGGACGGACACGATGGACGCGAGCAGGTTGGTCGACACGGCGAGGCGGGAGCCTTTGGGAATGTCATTTACCTTCGTGACCAGCTCGATGCCCATGCCCGGACCGACGAGGCGTTCGAGGATATAGGCTAGCGATTGTCCCGTGCCTTCGAAGGAAGGCGGGATCAAACCGGAGGCAATCACGCCGGCTTTCAACAGGCTGAGATAGTCGTTGCCGAAGTTGAACAAGTCGCGAAGGTCGGTGATGTCCTTGGTGGTTTCGAGGTCGATGCTCGTCAGGCGCAGCACCGGCTCGGCAAGCACGCGGACGTAGCTTTCGATGGGGGGGCGCACCGCTTCGTCGCGGCCGTAGACGGCCAGGTCGACCGAAATGTTGGCCACGCGTGCGCCCTCGGGAAAATCCATCCCGAGGAAAAAGATATCCGACCATCCGCTGTGGCTGAGGTCGAGCCGGACGGGCGTGGTTTCCTGCAGCACCGGGTAGAGGAGCGCGCCTTCGGGCCGCTGGAGCAGTTCGGAGCGCATCCGGAGGGGATGGTCGTCGGCATGTCCGACGCGGAACATCCACTGGTTGCCCTTGCTCGCGCGGACGCTGCGGCGCACCTGGTCGGTGAGCGTTTGAAAGGCGAGGTGGTGGTAGCTCTCGGCCAGTGCGCTGGCGAGCGCGGCATTCAGCCCCTCGCGCGCGGCGGCCTCACGGAAGCGGCGGATGGCTTCCTCGAAGCGTCGCTCCAGGAGGTCGGCATAGCCCTCCGCCGGAATCGAGCCGGTGTCCGGTAATCCGGCCGTTTCGCTCAAGTGAAATCGATAGATTGAGTATAGAAAGAGGGTTGCCCGCACGCGCTCGTAGAGGTTCGTCGTGGACAGGCGAAATGTCTCCAGTTCTTCGCAGGCGCGCAGCAGATCGGGCGCGGTCATGGCATCGCAGAGCTCGCGCAAGGAGCGGTTGCGCACGTCCGGCGATTTGCTGGTGATGACGTCGATGAGGGAGTTCACGACGCGGTTTCCTCGCGACAGGCGGGCCGCAGTTGGGCTTCCGCGAGAAGGTCGACCATCTTCGAGAGGAGTTCCGAGCGGTACGGTCCGGCGAGACCCAGCGCGACCTGCGCCTCGAAGAGGCCGAACCGCGCGCCGATGTCGTAGCGCGAACCTTGAATCTCGAGGGCGAGGTACTTGTCGCGCTGAGTAAGTGTGTTCAACGCGGGCGTGAGCTGAAGGTCGCCGTTCGACTTCGCGCGTTCCTCATCGAGCAATTCGAAGATGCGCGGTGTGAGCACGTGCATGCCGAAGAAGCAAAGGTAGTGTCCCACCCGCAGTCCCGGCGTGTGCAACTCGAGTTCCGCCCGGCTCAGGGACGGCTTCTCGACAATATTTTCGATTTGGTAAAGCCCGGGCGCGTCGGCCAGCCTTTTGCCGCTCAACGTACCGTATCGCCCGACGAGGTGTTCGCGCGTCGCATGCACCGCCGCCACCGAGCACGACATCGTATCGGCGGCTTCCATGAGCTGCCGCGCGCAGCGACGTCCCGCGAGTTGGCTCAGGTAGAGGTGATCGCTCAACAAAAGCAGGAAGGGTTCGTTGCCGACAAACTCGCGCGCGCAGGACACGGCATCGCCGTAGCCGCGGGGTTCGGCCTGCACAGCGAATCGAAGGCGTTTCAGGAGGTTGTCGATCCGCGCGGCCTGTTCGCGCGCCCAGTCGACCGACTTGAACGCGACGAGGAGGTTTTCGCGCAGCGACCGGAATTGCTCGATGTAGCGATCGCCGTCGCCCGGCGCGCACACGACGCACACTTCCTCGATGCCGCTGTCCAGGGCCTCTTCCGCGATGATCTGCATCACGGGTTTCGCCAGGCCGTCGCTGTCCACCAGCGGCAGCATGCCTCGCTGCACGGTGTCGGCCGCGGGATATAGCCCTATGCCGCGGCCCGCCGCCGTGATGACCGCTTTTGTGATCTGCACGCCCGAAATCCTCCCTACGCCCGATGCTCGAATCAGCTCCGCGTTACGCTGGCCGCTTCCTGCGCGAAATCGATGGTGATGCGTTCGCGCTGCGGCTTGAATGCCTCGTACGTCACTCCGGCCATGTCAAACATGCGGCGCGAGGCGCGTACGCTGTCGGTGTCATGGTATTTGTCGCTGAGGTAGATGACCTTCTTGATCCCGCCCTGAATGATAAGTTTCGTGCATTCGCAGCAGGGGAACAGGGTCGTGTAGATGAGGCAATCGGCCAGG
>JAVEWL010000518.1:0-4329 GCA_034004565.1 FCB group bacterium
CAAGCCAGCGCCTTGGCGCGTTGCTTGCCGGTGGCGCGATCCCATGCCGTGCGCTCGGGCTGCTCGGCCCGCAGAACCACGTCCTTGCGATAACGCCTGGCGATTGCGCTCATCATTTTGTCCCTTTGCGCGGACGCCCTGACTTACGCTGGCGGCCAGCCTCCTGCCCCTGCTGGCGCAACGCCTTTTCATGAGCATGGAGCTGCGTCAGCACTTCGCGGTCCAGCGCGGCTTGTGCGATGCTCGCTTCGTCATACAGATAGGCGCCGGCCACCTCGCCGGTCACGGTCTCCGGCAGCTCGGCTTCGAGCTTGCGAATCAGCGCCACCGCCTGGGCCACCACGGCGCGGGTGTTGAAGTAGATGGCCGCAGCTGCCGCCTCCCAGTACTCAACAGCTCTCTGATCGCCACGGTTCAGCGCATGCAATGCCATGTGGTCGGCATGGATCTGCCCCAAGTCGTCGAGGCACAGCCGCGCCTTCTCCGCCAGCGCGTTCGACTCGCCGCGCGCCACCATGACGAATTCAGGGTACGGCTGAGAACGCTCCACGCGCCGCTCGCGCTCCTGGCGCAACTCGCGATCCTTCAGCTCCAGTCGGGCTTCGAGCGTCGCCTTCTGGCCCTCCAGCGCCTTGAGCTTGCGGCGCATCTCGATGGGGCTCAGCGCCGTCATGGCGTCGAAGGCTTCGCCGGATTCCAGAAGCCCGGCCACTGTTTCAGGTTCCGCGGCGGCCAGGGCCAGCACCTTCTTCTTTGGTAAGGACAGAATCTTGCGCCGCTCTGCGGCGGGCAGGCTGGCGGCGAACTTCGTCATGCGTACGATCTCGCTGCCCTTCTGTTGCGTCAGGCCATACGATTCCAGCAGCGGCAACCACTCGCCGTGCGTGCACCCGCGCTTTGCCGCCAGCAGCTCCAGCCCCGCCTCGACAAGCAGGCGGCCTGAACGGTTGATTTTCTCGACCGCGCTACTCATGAACTCATTTCTGTCACGCTCAAGGCTGATCTCGAGCTCGTCGGCGAGGGTGATGTCTTTGTCGTCCATCTCGAAACCACGGCCTAGGCCGTGGTTTGTCGAAATGTCCGCCTGGCGGACATTTGCCTTCGTAACCTGCTTACTTGCGGTCATTGTCGTCCCCTCCCTGGCAGAGGCGGCCGGTCCGCTCGCGTTCCGCCAGCTCCAGCGCGGCGGCGCGGAACAGTGCACGCATGTTCGAAGCGTGCAAGGTTTCGATGTCGTCAAGGAAGTTCGCCAGCTTTTCCAGATCGCCCGAGCCGACGGATTTGCTGGCGTGGTCCGCGATCACGGCTGCCGCGCCGACAAAGCCGCCATCGGCCTCCAGGCATTCGATGAGGAGCGAAACATGCTCCTCGATGCCGGTCATGCGCATGTCCTGAACGCGCAGGTCTCGTTTCACTTTATTAATGTCCACGGTCAACCCTCCAGAGTCTGTTTCAGTTGCTTGATTTCGCGCCCAAGCTGCGCGTGTTTGATCAGTCGGTCGCCCAGCTCCATTGCCCGCAGGTCGCGGCTATCCACTAGGTCGTGGCCGATGGCCTGGGCCAGTACCAGCAGCGGGACGATGGAGCCCGTTGCCCAGCAGAACGCGGGCAAGTAGCGGGCGGGGAATTCGTGAAACTCTTTCGATGCGGCGGTCCAGGCGTTCAGCTGGCGCAGGGTGATCGGGCGCTCGATATCCGGCAGGCAGAAATTCATCCGCCCGACGATGCGCTCCCGGCTCAGGCCGCGCTTCTTCGCCTCGCGGATGGCGAGGTTCAGCGCGCCCATCAGCTCCGGGCCGATGTCCAGGTCATGCGCGCTCATCGCCTCCAGCGCGTCCTGCTCCGCCAGTTGCTGGAACAGATCGGGCTGAATGCTGGAAGAATTTTGTCCGCGTTTAGCCACTGACCTGGTCCTCCTGTCGGGCTAGGATGGACTCATGACATACGCGCAATGCCCAGGAGGTAAGCGATGCATACAGGCGACCCAATCCAGAGGTGGCGGTCCTACTCAGTATTCGAGGACGCGATAGCCCGAGAACTAATATCCGGTCTATCGGAAACAGAAGTCCGAGCGTTGCATGCCAGGCTGCGAACGCTAGGAACAACCGGATGGTTGGACTGGTTCGCAGAGCAGCTCGAAGCCTGCGAGAGATATCTGCTGGCGTCCCCCGCTGAGCGGCGTCGGCAGGGCGTTTCAGCAGACGAGCGACCGCTTGTTGTTTACGGAGCGATTGCATGCGCGCAACTGGCGGCGCGGATGTCGAGCGCGTTTGACGATCCGTCTCTGTATGAGGAGGGGGATTCCCGCCAGCGCAGGGCAGCGCGCGGGGCGTTGCTGTGGCGGGGCTCATGGGAGCCGCTGGAGAGTTGGCCGTTTGATGAGCCGCCGGAGCTGGGCGATCCGTTTGTTGGCGACGACGCGCCAGGGCAGCGCGGCGGGTAGCTGCCGCCTCGGCCAGACGGGACTCCGGGAGGTATGACGCCCCTTTTTCTGCGGCGGGCTTAAGCGGCTCTTTGTCGGTTTTGTCGGTCATGGTGCGGCCTTGGTATAGGCTAAACTTTTAATTTTATTTTTAATAGGGTTTTGATTGGGTTCGTGGCACTAATCGGCGCCTTCTTTCGTCCTGTCAGGGTTCTTGACGGTCTGCCAGGGGCGGACGGGGTAAAGCGGGCAATCCTTGAACGCGCAATCACGCACCTGTAGCTTCGGTCCCACGTCGTCGTCACCACCGACGCAGTCGAAGCAGATGCGTTGAACGGCGGCGGCATAACCCTCGGCCTTCGCCGATTTGAAATTAGCCATCGCTTCGGCGCGCATTTCTTTGATGGGGGCGTCGCGGCACCCCTTGTTGAGGTAGACGCCGGCGAGGTCGAGGAAGTACTCCTTCAGCGGCTTGGCGAGGGAGCGGCGGTTTACCTTGAGTTCTCCGCTGGCGCGCTTGGCGCGCAGGGCTTCTTGGGCGGCTTTCATGCTCATGCGGCGTTCTCCTTCTTGACGGGATCGCGGTGGACGGCGGGGCGGAAGGGCTGGCCCTGGAGGATGGCCGTCGCGTGCTGCTTGCAGACCAGGAACTCGCGCGCGCCGTCGGAGTACTCGACCAGGCGGTAGGTGGTGCCCTCGCAGCGGCAGCGGGCGCCCTTGGCTGTACGGGCTTCGCACTGGCTCATGCGGCCGCCCTCCCCTTGGCGGGAGTCAAATCCGCGCCTCGGCGCGGATTTGACTTGGGCGGCTTGTTGTAGCGGCCGTCCGGGAACAGGCGGTTGAGGGGGATGCCTGTAACCACGGACAGATAGGAGGCGATGTTGTACGATGACTCCTTGCGCCGGATGATGATTGACACGGTCGCGGGCTTGACCCCGAGATCGCGGGCCACCTGGGTCGGCGAAGACCCTGCCTTATATAAGGCGGCGTTGATGTCTGCCCAGTGCATGGGTGGACCTCCTGTTTCAAAACGGCGGCGGCGCCGCCGTTTTGGCAAATGCGCAGCAGCTGCGCATTTGGGTTGTACGGTGGCGGTCTGGCAGGACCGCCTTTTTTGAGCTGCTAGGCTCTCGTTTTGTGTAGCTTGAACGGAGAATAGAAACGATACGTTTCTATGTCAATAGGAATGTCGAGAATTTCAGAAAAATATTTTTCCTATGGCCCTCGGCTTAAGGAGGAGCGCGTCAGGCTGGGCAAGACTCAGGAGGAATTCGCCAGTGCAGGGGGGGTGTCAGTGCAGACGGTTCGCAATTACGAATCGGGAAGGCGGACACCGGACGCGCCGTTTCTGGACTCTCTGGTGAGTTCGGGGCTGGATGTCGATGTGCAGTACATCGTTACCGGCGTTCGGTGGGGGGCGCTCGGCCCTAGGGACACCGACTTGGCGGCACTCTCCCCGCAAGAGCGCGCAATGAAGACCATGAGCATGGTGCTTCGCGCGCAAGCGAAGCTGGGATTCCAATTCGATGAGGAATTCATCAAGGGGCTGGGTGAATACGTCTTCCGCGAATGCCCTACCCAGGAATCCCTTGAGGCATTCATCCGCGCGCTCTACGTGGTGCAAGGCGCTCCGTTACGCGAAAGTGCAACCCAGCAAGTCACAGGCCACGGCAACATCACCGCTGGCGGTAGCGTGTCCGGGGTCAATGTCGGCGGGGTGTCGGTCGATACCCCCGCCAAAAAGGGAACGAAGAAGAAAAAGTAAAGGAGCTGTAGATGGTTCAGACGATACAAGGGAACGGCAACGTGACGGCGGGCGGCAACGTCACCATCAATGTGTTCATCATCGCGCCGGTCGGCTTTAAAAAAAGCGCAGATCAGGTTCTCGGTGGGAGGTTGAAAAAAAA
>JAVEWL010000519.1:0-4325 GCA_034004565.1 FCB group bacterium
CCGCCAAGAACGGCGAGCCCGGCTACTTCTGGCTCGAGAACGCCCGCGCCTACGGCCGGCTCAAAGATCCCGCCGACTACCGCGACGCCAAGGTCCAGGGCACCAACCCCTGCGCCGAACAGTCCCTCGAATCCTACGAGATCTGCAACCTCGTCGAGACCTTCCCGTCCCTGCACGAGACCTTCGACGAATACAAGCGCACCCTGAAATTCGCGTACCTCTACGCCAAGACCGTCACCCTCATCCCGACGCACAACGAGCGCACCAACGCCATCATGCTGCGCAACCGCCGCATCGGCCTGAGCCAGTCCGGCATCGTCGAGTCCTTCGAGAAACACGGACGCCGCGAACACCTCCGCTGGTGCGACGAAGGCTACAAATACGTCGCCAGCCTCGACAAGATCTACTCCCAGTGGCTGTGCATCCCCGAGAGCATCAAGAAGACCTCCGTCAAGCCCAGCGGCACCGTGTCCCTGATGCCCGGCGTCACCCCCGGCATCCACTACCCCCACAGCCACTACTACATGCGCACCATCCGCCTCGACAAGACCTCACCGTTGGTCGAGCCGATCAAGCGCGCCGGCTACCACATCGAAGAATCCGTCTACGGCGACAACACCTTCGTCGCCTACTTCCCCGTCGAACAGCGCAACTACGAACGCTCCAAGAACGACGTCTCCATCTGGGAACAGGTCGAAAACGTCGCCCAGATGCAGTACTACTGGGCCGACAACCAAGTCAGCGCCACCGTGACCTTCAAAGCGGAAGAGGCCAAGGACATCCCCAAAGTCCTCGAGCTCTACGAGACCCGCCTGAAGAGCATCTCCTTCCTCCCGATGGTGGACCACCAGTACGCCCAGGCCCCCTATCAGCAGATCACCCGCGAGCAGTACCTCGATGCCACGGCCAACCTGCAACCCCTCGATTTCACCAACCTCAACACCGACGAAACCCAGGACCTCTTCTGCGACGGCGACAAGTGCCAACTCCCCATCCCCGCCCAGAAGGAAGCCGCCGAAACCTTCGACTTCGCCAGCGACGACACCACCCCCGAAGAAGTGGATACCCCCAGGACGCAGGAGGTCGGGACGATCGGGTAGAGGAAGTAGGTCATTTTCGAAGTCGCAGAATGATGCGTGCTTAATAGCGGGACCGAAGGCATCCAAGTAGCTTATCGGTCCGCACACGATTTTAAGTTTGGGAATAGTGTCTGAGGCTGGAACTGTGAACTTAGATCCGTTGGAAAAGGAAATTCTTCTCGCAATTTATCGCGACGACTGTCAGGCATACCAAATCGGCCGTACCACAAGAACGATCATTCGCACCAAGAACCATAAGGCCGAATTCTCCAACCATGACGCCAAACTTGCCTTTGACGCCCTAGGCGAATTGGGCCTTGTGGCAAACCTGAGCGGCGCACTTTGGCAACTTACGCGAGATGGACGTCAATTGGCAAAGGCGTTAACTGATGAGGTGCCGGTTGCCATATCTGAAAGTGCTTTGGTGCAAGTCGGTGATACCGATGCCCCAATTCCTGTGGCAACCGACCGGCGCATGGTGTTTGTCGTGCATGGAAGGAATTCGAGGTTGCGGGCGAGTATGTTCGACTTTCTTCGAGCTATAGGCCTGCATCCCCTTGAATGGTCTCAAGCCCTTGGACTAACCAAGGATGCCTCTCCTTACATTGGTGATATCCTCGAAGCCGCCTTTTCAAATGCTCAAGCAGTTCTTGTTCTACTGAGTGGCGACGATGAGGCTAGACTGTTGCCGCATTTCTATAAGTACAATGAGTCATCCGACGAAACAGAGTTCAGGCCACAGTGTCGACCAAATGTGCTCTTTGAGGCAGGAATGGCGATGGCGAGGGCTCCCAAAAGGACCGTACTTGTGCAAGTGGGGGAAGTAAAACACTTCAGCGACGTGGCTGGGAAGCACATCCTGCACTTGGACAACACTTCAGAACGTCGGAATGATCTCTGTAATCGACTGAAGTTGGCAGGCTGCGAAGTAGACACAACGGGTTCCGACTGGTTGAATGTAGGCGATTTTTCCTCAAATGGGCAAGAGATGTCTGCTGCTAGGTCAGATTCGACCCACGCTCATAGGCCTGCAGCGAAAGCCACTCCCTCTACTGCGGAAGCGAAGCTGTCAGCGGAAGAAATAGAAATTGTGTCGGCGATAGCAAGATTGCCTGAGAATGATAGCATAGGCGCAGAGTCTCTGGCTCGGCACCTTGGTGAAGACGCGCTTAAGACGCGTTACTTGCTAGAGAAACTTCTCAAAGAGGGAATGCTTATTGACCGGCTTGTAATGGGGGAACCAAAGTCCTATTTGCTTAGTTCCCGGGGAATGAATTATCTGGTGGAAGAAGGACAAGTATAGGTGAGGGAAGCGGCAACGCGCCGCACCCGCTTAACATGATGTGTCTGAGCTTTTCCCTCGTTCCCAAGATGCATTCGGAAACGGACTTGTACCGAAGCTGTACTGGGCTTTTGTGGACTATTATTCTTCCGAATCGATCCGGGCTTCACCTGAAGGCAAAACGAATACAAACAAGGGCATTCTCAAGTGCAACTTGGTACCGAAGAAGTTATCCAAGCTCAGTGGTGACCCCTTAGAATGCAGTGCGACCAGCCGCCGGCTATTGGGAAGTCCAGATTAAAGCTACCGAGAGCGAAAGAGGGGAGACAAGAGATTGATGACAATGAAGAAGACAGTTGTTCTCGTGTGGCTGCTTGCTACATTGTGTTCATGCCCGTCTACAAGTGGAAAACTCCGAGTTGTTAATAATTCGAGCTACGTGGTGACTAACGTTGCCGCTTGGAGTATTGCGGACGAATACTGGATTCAATTGTTCGACTACAATATCGAAGAAGAGCATATTCAACCCGGCGAGGCGAAGCTGCTAGAGGTTGAAATTGAAGGCTATTACAATCTCCATGCAGGGAACCCGCAGAAGACTTGGGGGAAGTCGTCGATTTACTTTGGGCCTGGCACTAAAGTTACTTGGACGCTGGGCGATGATGGTAACGGCGATATCAGCAACTAAATACGAAAGGGAGTTTTTCCTCCGCCACAGTTTTGTCAGCGCGTGCATCGTTGCCTTTTGCTCAAGGCGCACTTGTCTCCAATGCTGTGCTTTGCCTTTTCGGATCACTACCCTTTCGAAACTGCTCCGGTCTTGCCTGAAGGCATTACGAATGCGAAGCGCAGCTTCGCGCCCACGGGCGTTCCCAAGTGCAACTTGGGAACGAGAAGAAGACGGGGCGCATGCCCGCGAATTGACGTTTTCGCGTAGCCGTCGGCGCCGGGTGCCTCGCTGCGTGTCACGCCAAGCGACCCATAGCCGGCCGCCTTCCTGAATGACTGCGCCCGCCCCCCTTTGTAGCAAAGATTTCCGGGTGGCACATACAAGCCACGCTCCGGGCCCGGGGGCGCTTACGCACCCCTGCGCGCTCCCCCTCGCGCGGCTTCTATGTGCCACCCGAGAATGAACTTTTGGGTGGGCGACCTTTACTTGCGTTGTAGTATTCTTCTCCTTCCCAAGTACCGCTTGGGAACGACCGCAACAAAGTGGATTTGCAGCGGGGTGCCGGTATATTTGCCTTGGCAGTGCCGGCTAGTTGCCGAATTGTGAGACCTCAAGCGTATAGTCGGAAGCCCCTTCGGTTTCGACGACGACAAGGAACGATCCAGGGTGGTCCAACACCAGGAATTCCCAGGACGCTCCCTGGTGTCGCGGGGTAAGCGCAACGAGGCGTTCTGAATCGGCCTGTAGGATCTTTGCCCGGGCCGAGCCGTCGAATACCTTCAAATCCAGTTTCCAAACGGAAGACGAGACCTCAACCTTCTGAAAGAAATCGGTAACCTGATTCTCCCAGAGCCCCACCGTGTCGTACTGCAATTGGGGTTCATACCCCTGCCGGGCGGCGGCCTCCATGACCGTCAGACGCTCGAGTTTCGCCTGAACGTTTCCCGCCATTCGCCCGGCAGCCACGGCCTTGTTCCAAGCCTCGATTTCCGCCCTTCTTTGTTCGGCGGCAACAGCCTGGGCCTGACGGTTCAAGGCTTTCAGTTGCCTTTCCTGCTGTTCGCGAAACTGTTCGTGCTGGGCGGAGACTTGCCCGGCAGCAGAGGCAACCTTGCTTTCCTCGGCCGCCACATGTCCGGCGTATTCGTGGACAGTGACATTGGTGTAAGGGTTGTGATTTCCCGTTATGTCCTGCGCATTTCGGCGAATCAACGTGTCTTCAAGCAGGGCGCGGTAGAAGTCGAGCGACGAATTGTTCACGATGCGGTTGATCTGGCGCCCCTGCACTTCCTGT
>JAVEWL010000520.1:0-4320 GCA_034004565.1 FCB group bacterium
CTGCGAAGCCCCCAACTCGCCTTTGCCAGCACAGTCAACCAGTCCCACGTGATCAAAAGTGGAAACTGTCCCCGCTTTCCGCCAAAGCCGATGGAACCTCTGGACGAGTTGGACTCTATGGACCAGGACGGGAATGGGCGTTTCATCATTCCCATGCCTCCCATAACTCCCATACCTCCCATTCCCTAAGCCGGAAAGCAGGGATAGTTTCCACTTTTGGTCATCGGGGCCGGTTGACTGTGTGGGCAAAGGCGAACTGGGGGCTTCGCAGGAAGTCGGACGCTTGCCAAAAGTGGAACAGTCCCCGTTTTCCTACCCCCTTAAGAGGTACTCGTTGGCGCTTTCCAGTTGAGCTTCGTCGCCGAGCAGGAGAACGCTGTCGTCCGTTTGCAGCGTTTCGTCGGGCGACGGGTTGATGATGCTGGTCTCGTTCCGCTGGATTCCGACGATGCTGGCGCCGCTTTCGTTGCGCAGGCCGCAGTCCTTGATGCTCTTCCCGACTGCGATCGAGTGTGCCGGCAGGATGACGGTCTTGAGTTGCGCCGCTTCCATCATGTGGGGCACAGGCCGCAGCACTTCGTGCGGGGTGGTGTCGCTCAGGATGTCGCGCAGCGACACCTGCGCCTTGGCGTACACCCGCACCAGCGACCGCCAGAGCAACACGCTCATGAGCACCACAATCACCAGCAGCATCACCAGGACCGGCCAGGGCGGCAGGAGCGCCGTGCCGAGCAGCAGCACCAACGCGCACACGGACGCCGCCGCGAACGCGAACAGGGTATTGGCAATCGCCGACCGCAGCGCGTAGTTCGGCTCACCGGACGACAGGGGCTTGACGGTCAGTTCGGCCAGCACCATCGCCACCGCGCGCAGCTTGCGGAGCGTCGCGACCAGAACCGGCAGCGCCAGCAGGACGGCCGAAAACCACAGCACGGTGCGCGCGCCGCCGAGTCCGTCCAACGGGACGGGCAGGGACCATTGGTCGACCTTGCGCGCGGCCCAGGACGCGAAGACAAAGAGTCCGCCCATCAGGATGAGGTTAAGGCCCAGTTGCAGCGCCCAGGTCCAAAGCCACCGCCGCACGCTGTTTTCCCCGTTATTCCGGTTGCGGCGGTCCGTGGCCCACGCATCGTACACGGCGAGCGCGTTCGTCAGCGAACGCGGTGCCACTTTTTCCAGGTAGGTGGCGGTGGGTTCGGCCGCCTTCATGAGATAGGGCGTCAGGAAGGTCGTAATGGCCGAAACCGTCACCGCAATGGGATAAAGGAAATCGTCCGTAACGCCGAGCGTGAGGCCCAGGGAGGCGATGATGAAGGAGAACTCGCCGATCTGCGCCACGCCCATTCCCACCTGCAGCGAGGTGCGCAGGTCGTGTCCGGCGATGAGCGAGCCGAGCGTGCAGGTGGATATCTTGCCCAGCACCACCGCCACCGTTATGACCGCGATCGGGCCCGCGTGTTCCAGCAACATCGCGGGCTGTATCAGCATGCCGATGGCCACGAAGAATACCGCGCTGAACATGTCCCGCACCGGTTCAATCAGATGGGTGATGCGGGCGCTCTCCCGTGTTTCGGCAATGATCGCGCCAATCAGAAAAGCGCCCAGCACGACACTGTATTCGAACTTAAGCGCCAGCAGCGAAACGCCGAAACACAGCGCCAGCGTCGTCACGACCAGCATTTCGTTGCTGTTGAAGCGATTGACATACCGAAGCAGCCGGGGCACCAGCAACAAGCCCGCCACCCCCACGACTCCCAGGAATCCCACCAGCAGGCTGACGGTGCGCCCCACCTCGACGGCCTGCAGCGAGCCCGTGGCCGCGAACCCCGAGAGCAGCGCAATAAGAGCTATCCCCAGAATATCCTCGACAATCAGGATGCCGAAAATGATCTCGGCGAAACCGCTGCGGGTCTTGCCCAGTTCCTCCAGCGCCTTGACGATGATCGTGGTCGACGAAACGGCCAGAATGGAACCCAGGAACAGGCTGTTCATGGTATTCCAGCCGAACCCGCGCCCGATGATGTACCCCAGCCAGATCATCACCGCAATCTCGAGCGAGGCCGCGATAACCGCGGTCAGCCCCACCTGGGCCAGTTTGCGCAGGCTGAAATGCAGGCCCAGCCCGAACATGAGGAAGATCATCCCCAGTTCGGCCATGAGTTCGATGGTGTGCTCGTCCTGGATCAGGGGAAAAGGCGGCGTATGGGGCCCCACGATAAGGCCGGCAAGAATGTAGCCCAGCACCACGGGTTGCTTGAGGCGGTTAAAAATGACCGTGACCACCCCGGCCACGATCATGACCAAAGCCAAATCCTGAAGGAAGGTTTCGTTCATGCGTATATTTCCGAAGGCAGTGTGTGCTTCTGGTGAGCGATTGTGGCACGCACAGTGGGGAAATGTCGAACCGAAACGGCCCTGGAACGCGGGAATATTGCTTCCCAACTGCCCTTTGTGAGACCATATCCCTCTATATTCGACAGGCTGTTTTAGCACAAAAATGAAGTGGATACACTATGCAGTGGGTTCTCGAACTCTTTAACTCCGACTCCGCGGCCGCCGCGATTGTCACCCTGGCACTGGTGGCAACGGTGGGTATCGCCCTGGGCAGCATTCGCATCTACGGCGTCAGCCTGGGCGTCGCGGGCGTGCTGTTCTCGGGGCTCCTGTTTGGCCACATCGGGCTTGGCCTCAACGAACACGTCCTCGAATTCGCCCGCGAGTTCGGTTTGATTCTTTTTGTGTACACGATCGGCCTGCAGGTCGGACCGGGCTTCATTTCCTCGCTCCGGCGCGACGGCCTGCCCCTTAACCTGATGGCGGCGGGCATCGTGCTCCTGGGCACGGCCGTGACCATCGGCATCGTGTTCCTGGGCGGCGTCGAGGTGCCCGCGGCCGTGGGCCTCTTCTCCGGCGCGACCACCAACACCCCCAGCCTGGCCGCGGCCCAGTCGGCGCTGCGCGACATCCTCGGCCCCGAGGATCCGCTCACGAAGCTGCCCGGGCTTGGCTACGCCGTAGCCTATCCCTTCGGCGTCATCGGCATCATCCTGACCATGCTCTTCGCGCGGCTGGTGTTTCGCGTAGACCTCGCGCACGAGGCGGAAGTCTTTGCGGCGGCGCAGAAGCGTGACCGCAAGGAACTCATCCGCATGAACATGGAGGTCCAGAACGCGAACCTTTCCGGCATGGCCCTGAAGGATATTCCGCTGCTCGAAGGCTCGGGCGTGGTGATCTCCCGCGTCATGCACGAAGACGAAGTGCAGGTCGCCCAGCCCGACACCGTCCTTCAAAAAGGCGACGTGCTGCTCGCGGTCGGCACCGAGTCCGCGTTGAAGAAGCTCTGCGTGCTGGTCGGCTGCAAGAGCGCCAAGGATCTCATCACGCACCCCAGCACCATCACCAGCAAGCGCCTCGTCATCACCAACAAAAGCGCCACAGGAAAGACCCTCGAAGAACTCGACTTCCTGAGCCGCTACGAGGTGAATATCACGCGCCTGCGCCGTGCCGGCGTCGAACTCACCACCGGCCAAAACGTCGAGCTGCACTACGGCGACTCCGTGCTGGCCGTCGGCGAAGCCGAAAACATCGACCGGGTCGCGGACATCGTCGGCAACTCGACCAAGCGCCTCGACCACCCCGAGATCATTCCCATGTTCCTGGGGATCGTGCTGGGCGTGATTGTTGGAAGCTGGCCCTTCCACCTGCCCGGCGTCCCGGCTCCCGTAAAACTCGGGCTCGCGGGCGGACCGCTGCTCGTGGCGATCATCCTGAGCCGCATCGGGCAGATCGGCCCCATCACCTGGTACATGCCCGCCAGCGCCAATTTCATCGTGCGCGAGGTGGGGATTACACTCTTCCTGGCGGCCGTCGGCCTGCGCGCCGGCGACATGTTCGTCGAAACCCTGCTCCAGGGCGACGGATTCTACTGGATGGCCGTGGCTTCCCTCATTACGTTGTTGCCGCTGCTGATTATCGCTTTCATCGGGCGCATCTTCCTCAAGGTCAACTATCTCAACCTGTGCGGCCTTCTCGCCGGCAGCATGACCGATCCGCCCGCGCTGGCCTTCGCCTGCAACGCCACCGGCAACGACACCCCCACCGTCGCCTACGCCACCGTCTACCCCCTCACGATGATCCTGCGCGTCCTCTGCGCCCAGTTAATGGTGCTGCTCTTCATGCGTTAGGGGAAAGCGGGGACATCCATGATAAGTTCTTGTCAAGAAAGCAGAGAAGGAGTTCTGCGTCCCCGGGCTCTGGCGCATTCTTATGGACTGATGGTACGATTTAGGTGCCCGTGCGGAGGATAGGGCCACGCTGGAG
>JAVEWL010000020.1:0-20812 GCA_034004565.1 FCB group bacterium
GACACTTGGATATCCCTCCTCATGACCAAACCCCGCCACGGGGCGAAGTGTCTTGGCATCCGCCTCATCGATCATCCCAATCCAGGCGCGCGAAAAGTCCCCGGAGGCCTCCAGGATGCGGCAGATTTCGTCAAACAAGGACTTTTCGTCCGTGGCCCGCGCCACGGCCTGATTGACGTGGCTCAGCAGGCTGAATAGTCGGTTGAACCGCTGAAGTTCAATGTTGCTTTCCTTCAGAGCGTCTTCGATATAGGAAACCTCGCTGCGAACAATGGATTCTTGTTGTCTGGCGGAAGCTTCCTCGGTCAGGAGATGGACCAATGGGCGCGCCATCAGGACATACATGGTCGGCACGAGTATCAACACAAGGAGAGTTGAATCGGCGAGCATTTCAAGCCAGGGCGACGAGAGGCCCGCCGAGTGGACCAGCCCCATCGCGACAAGTTCGGACAGGAAGACCGACACGGCCAACAATGCGCACAACAAGACGGGATTTCGTCGAAGCCTCATGTACCCCCCCAAGACGCGTGCCGCACACCCGACCCGCCTTTTTGCTACCGAGAGGTTCTTCGACGGAAAACCATTAAAACTTGACCCGCAAACCGCGCAATATGTCGCCGTTTTTCAGTTATCCAGGGCGCGCAACAAGAAGCCGCCCATGTCGGGCGTGCGTGGTTTTACCGGCATGGACAGGGTAATCTTATGCACGCAAGGCAGTCCGCATGGGCAAACGTTCCAAACGGAGGATCGCGCATGGATCGGCGAGAGTTTCTGGGTAAGTCGGCGGCGTTGGCAGCCCTGGGGGTGGCCGGGGTGTCGCTCAAGGCGCGCGGCGCCAACGACCGCGTCGTCGTGGGCGTCATGGGCATCCACGATCGAGGCATGGACCTTGCCTCCGAGCTTGCGAAGCGGCCGGACGTCGAGGTGCGCTATCTGGCCGATCCCGACACCCGCCTATTCGAGGAGCGCGCGGCCACCATCGAAGACTTGAGCGGGAAGCGCCCCCAATGCGTGCGGGATTTCCGACGCATGCTCGACGACGCCGAGGTGGACGCCATTGCCGTCGCCACGCCCGACCACTGGCATGCCCCGGCCACCGTCTTCGCCTGCCAGGCAGACAAGGACGTCTACGTCGAGAAGCCCGCTTCCCACAGCATCTGGGAAGGCCGCAAGATGGTCGAGGCGGCGCGCAAGTACGACCGCGTCGTGCAGGTCGGCACGCAGAACCGCAGCGCCCCCTATTGCTACGAAGCCGCGGAACAGGTGCGCTCCGAAGCCTTCGGCGACGTGCATTTCGTCCGCGTGATGAACAGCAAGTTGCGCGAGGACATCGGCCGCAAGCAGGACGGCCCCGTGCCCGAAGGCGTCGATTACGACCTCTGGCTCGGCCCCGCATCGAAGCGGCCCTTCAACGAGAATCGCTTTCACTACAACTGGCACTGGTTCTGGGAGTACGGCGGCGGCGACCTCGCCAACGACGGTCTCCACCAGATCGACCTTGCCCGCTGGATGACCGGCAGCGGTCTACCCAAAGCCGTCTCAGCGAGCACCGGCACATTCCACTTCGACGACGATCGCGAGACCCCCGATACGCAGACGGTCACCTGGGAGTTCGACAAGCTCACCATCGTGCTCGAGCAGACGCTGTGGTCGCCCTACATGAAGAAGGTGCCGCTGGAGTTGCGCGACAGCGGCGGCATTCCGAACTGGCCCTTCGACGGCACCCGCGTCGAGATCTACGGAACGAAACAGCTCATGTGCCTCGGTCGCATGGGCGGCGGCTTCCAGATCTTCGACGGCGACGGCAAATCCATCGTCGCCAAACCCGGCCAATTCGCCCCCGCGAACACGGCCCACATCGCCAACTTCGTGGACTGCGTCCGTTCGCGCAAGCGGCCGAATGCGGACATCGAGGAGGGACACCTCTCGACCCTTTATGCCCACTACGGCAACATCGCGGGGCGCGTGGGACGACGCTTGCTGATTGACCCGGAGACGGAAGGGTTTCAGGATGACGAGGGTGCGAATGCGCTGGTGCGACGCGAATATCGGCAGGCCTGGGCCATTCCGGAGTCGGTATGAAGCGAGAGGGAGGCAAGATGGGTCTTATGGGTCTTATAGGTCCTATGAGCACTATAGAAATCCCATCTGGCCCATAGGACCCATAGGACCCATTCTTCACCGTACCACGACAACCACGGAGTAATTCCCATGAATAGACGCGAGTTTCTCGTGCGTTCGGCAGTGGCGTCAACGGTATTGGCCGCAGCTCGGAGAGCGACCGCCGCGCCCGAAAAGCTCCGCTGCGGCCTGCTGGGCCTGGGCCACGGCCACGCAATCGACATCCTCAAAGTGCTCCAGGAATCGCCCGACTTCGAGTTGGTGGGCGTGTGCGAGCCCGATCCCGATATGCGCGCCTTCTACGCGGACAACCCCGCACTCAAGAGTGTGCGCTGGCTCGAGCGCGACGAGCTTCTCGGCGACGACACCATCCGCATGGTGGCCGTTGAGAGCCGCGTGCCGCGCCTGCTGGGCCTCGGTCGCGAAGTCATCGACGCCGGAAAGCACCTGCACCTCGACAAGCCCGCAGGCACCTCGCTACCGGAGTTCAAGGCCCTCCTCGACGAAGCGCAACGGCGAAACCTCCTCGTGCAGATGGGTTATATGTTCCGCTACAACCCCGGCTTCGACCTTATCCGGAAAGCGGTCACGGAAGGTTGGCTCGGCGACGTCTACGCCATCAACGCGAGCATGTGTACGGACCTCGACCCTCCGAAGCGGCAATGGGCCTCGCACCATCCCGGCGGCATGATGCTCGAACTCGGCTGTCACCTCATCGACATGACCGTGCTGCTGCTCGGCACGCCGAAAAAGGTGACGTCTTACCTGCAGCACGTCTCCAAAACCCACAACGATACCCTCGCCGACAACACACTCGCCGTCCTCGAATACGACAACGCCTTGGTCAGCATCGCAAGCGCCGCGATGGAGCCACAGGCCTTCCCGAAGCGCCACTTCAAAATCGCCGGCACCCAAGGCTGCATCCTCCTCCAGCCCCTGGAACCGCCCAGCGTGCACCTGAGCCTCAGGAAACCCGCCGGCGAATTTAAAGCGGGCGACCAGCGCGTCGTCCTCGAGGATCTTTCGCGCCACGTCCGCGACTTCGCCGAACTCGCCGCCTGCATCCGAGGCGAAAAGGAATTCCCCTATTCGCCGCAACACGACTACGACGTGCAGCAGACCGTGCTGCAAGCAAGCGGAGATGAGGTATAGCGAGAAAAGGCAGAAGTCCTTCGACAGGATTTCATATCTCCCATCATTCCCATACTTCCCATGACTCTCATAACTCCCATGGGAAGTATGGGAATCATGAGAGTAATGGGAGCCATGAGAAGCTCTTCATCTTGCCAATCCTGTAAATCCTGTCAAGATCTCTTGCAGTTCTTCGTGGTTCTTTGAGTCTTAGTGCCTTTGTGGTGATCTTGCTTCTTCTTAATCCCGTCAAGAAAGAAAACACCCCCAAGCTCATACCGCCGAGCTTGGGGGTGCGAATGGATTACCCTTCCAGCGACCAACCTTCCCGATACGTGCGGCTCAGGAACTTATTGGCGTCTTCGTTGTTGGTAAAGCGCCCCGCCGCGCCGTCGTATTCGAGCTTCCCGCCGGCGCGATACGCCGCCAGGCCCAGGAGCAATTGCTCGATCATGTTGGCGCTGTACTCGAAGTCGCAGGCCGTCTTCAGATCGCCCTTGCAGGCATTGATCCACTGTTTCTGGAAATCGCCCATCGCCGGAATCAACGTTTCCGGAGTCCTGGGCTTGTAATACGTCAAGTCCGCCGCATCGCCGTACGGAAACAGCAAGCGCTTCTCGAAGTCGACAATAAGGTAGCCCCTGGTGCCCTGGAACATCGCGCCGTGGTCGATCTGGTTCAGGTCGATGTACTTGGCGGGCGAGTCCGGCATGTCGCCGCCCTGATGCCACTTCACGGTGATGGCGGGCCGCCAATCGTTGGCGGGGTGCTCGAAGGTGGAAGTCATGCGAACCGGCGTGACTTCAGGGTTATACGGTTCGCCAACGCCCAGGGCCGACGTCGGTACCGTCGCGTCGATGGCGTTCCACACAATGTCCATGGTATGGCTGCCCATGTCGCCGACCTGGCCGACGCCGAAGTCCCAATACATGTTCCACTGCAGACAGTTCGCGCCGGCGCCGCCCGAGAAGTACTCAGGGTTGTACGGGTGGAACGGCGACGGTCCGAGCCAGAGGTCATAATGAAGATTCTTCGGCGGATCGCCCGCGGCCGGGAGGTAGCCTGGCTTGGGAATCTGGCGGTTGCCCCACGCACTGACTTCCCGAAGTTCGCCGATGGCGCCGTCGCGGACCATCTCGCGGATGCGGTTGAAGTTTTCATGCGCATGGCGCTGCATGCCGACCTGGGTCGCGAGCTTGTCCTTCTTGGTCCGGTACTTGTCCCGGACGAGCCGCGCCTCCTCCACCGTGATCGCCAAAGGCTTCTCGCAATAGATGTGCAGGTTGCGGTTGAGCGCCCAATTGGCGATAAAGGCATGCGTGTGGTCGAGCGTGCAGCAGACCACGGCATCGAGATCGGGATGGTCCAGGCACTCGCGCCAGTCCACATACTGCTTCGCTTGCGGGAAAGTCTGTGCCGCAAAAGCGAGGTGCTCCTCGTCCACGTCGCACAAGGCCACGACGTTCTCGGACGCCAGACCCTCGTAGTGGGCACGGCCTCGTCCATCGGCCCCGATGAGCGCGATGTTCAACTTGTTGCTGGGAGCATTAGGGCCGGCCAGTGCACCCGTCGGCAGGAGCAAGAGCCCCGCGGCGGCGCTGACCTTCAGAAAATCCCGGCGGCGAACGGATGTATCCATGATGAGGCTCCTAATTGTGTTTTTCCCGGCCACCGCGAGGGAAGGCTGCCCCCGGCTTCTTATGAGTGTCCGTACCTGAGTCCATTTAATCAGAGCGCCGACTTCAAGACAAATCCCCAACACATCGAGTCCTTCGATCTCGAATCCTGGACTCCGTGAGTGACGTGCGCAATTGCGCTAGAATCAGAGACATTGAGGCAAGCCACTCGGCCTGTGGGGAGAATAGGAGAGCAAGCGATGGCAAAATACAACGTATACCGCATCAAAGTCACCCTCAAACACAGCAAACCGCCCATCTGGCGGAGGATCGAAGTGCCCGGCAACATCACGCTGGCCAGACTGCATCGCATTCTGCAGGAGACCATGGGCTGGGAAGATTACCACCTGCACCAGTTCGCGGTTGGCAAGACCTATTACGGCATAAAGCATCCCGACGAAGAGATCTGGGAATCGGAGACCCTGGATGAGTCGGGTGTCAGTCTGATGCGCCTCGCTCCCGCCGAGAAGTTCAAATTCGTCTACGAGTATGACTTTGGCGACGGCTGGGAGCATACCCTGCTGGTGGAGAAGATCCTGCCGCCGGAAGAAGGCGTGCGCTACCCCCGCTGTGTCGCGGGTAAACTTGCTTGTCCCCCGGAGGATGTGGGCGGCATGTGGGGCTACTACGAATTCTTGCAGAGCATCACGGATCCCAAGCACCCCCGCCATGACGAGTTGCTCGAATGGATCGGCGGCCACTTCGATCCGGACGAGTTTGACCTGGATGACATCAACAAACGGTTGAAGCGCCTCTGACGGAATAAGGTGGCGTCCGCCGTTTAGAAACACAAAGAAAAACCCAACAGGCTGTTTGCATAACCTGTTGGGTTCATTCTTTTTAGGTGGTGGGCGACGCTGGGCTCGAACCAGCGACCTCCGCCGTGTGAAGACGGCGCTCTAACCACCTGAGCTAGCCGCCCACGCGTAGGCAAAATATTAGCACAGGCTTGTCAGCCTCGTCAAACTGCGCGGAATGCAAAAAGGAACGGCGCCGCAGGGGGAATTGTGACAGAGCCTGCGGCGCCGTTGGGCATCATCGCGGAACATTCCGCTGGAGTGATGTCTACGGTCGAGCGGGGATCGGCGGATTCTCGCGCGGCGGCGGCGGCGGACTCTCGCCCGGGGGGGGAGCCGGAATGGGGTCGTCCGGGCCGCGCCGTGGGCGCGGGGGCGGCATCCCCGGGCGATCGCCGGGGCCGCGGGGGCCTTCAGGACGGTCCAGGGAGTTGTCGCGCAGTTCGCGCATGCGCATCAGGCGTTCGGGGCTGGCCTGGCGTGCGCGCTGGATGAGGCGGCGCATGTCCTCTTCAAATTCGCTGAGGAAAACGTAGAGCTTGGCCCGTTGGGTTGCATTGAGATCTTTGCCGGCGTATTCGAGGGCCTTGTTGCGGCTGTCGGCGATCTTGCGATCCTGCTCGAGGAGTTTTTGCAGGGCCGCCTCGATCTCGGCGTCGGGTTTGCCGGCCTTGGTCACCTCTTTCAGTTGTCGCAAGAGCTGCTGCTGCTCACGCTTCAGTTGCGCATTATGTTCGCGGTACCGGTCGTACATACGCATCATGATGACGGTTTGTTCGTCGTTCAAGCCGAGTTGCTGGGAGAGCCGCACCATCTTCACCGTTTCGACCAGTTGGCGCAGGTCCTTTTCTTCGAGCGGGTCGGCCGATTCGCGCGGGGCGGGCGGTGGCTTGGGCTCGGCTCTCATTTGTTCCGGCACCGTATCGGCGGAGCCGGGAACGGGCGGCGATTGCGCAACGGCCTGACCGAGCGGCAGGATGGCCGCAAGCCCCAGCACGATGGCGGTAATTGTCGTTCTCATGGGTTAGCCCTCTTTCGCGTATGCCGCTAACAATTGCTTGAACACCTGAACCTGCTCGGGGCTCAGGGATGCAATCATGGTATCGACGTCGATGGTGGACTCGACCTCTTCGGCCAGCGGGTCGAACCATTCGCTCTGGGCCAATTGCGCGAGTTCGAGGTCGGCGGATGCGGGAACGGCTTCCGCGTTGTCCCAGTCCGCTCCGGCGTACTCGACTGCGCCGGGGTCTTCGCCTTGGGCGATGCGCGCCTCGATGACCTGCATCAGGCGCTCCGCGTCGACGGCGTGTGCGGGTGAATTTGCCGCAACCGCGGGGGGCGCGGCGGGCGGCCGGTTCATGACCCACGCGGCTGCGAGTACCAGCCCTGCGGCGACGCCCATGCCGACCGACGCCCAACGCAGCCACCGGAACCCCAAAGGTTCGGGCCGCGTCTCGCGAACGGCGGCCATGACGCGCGTGGCGAATGCGGGAGAAACATCCGGCGCCGGAAGGGTTCGCATATGCGAAGAGAGCTTGGCAAGTTCCGCGTGGCGTTGCGCGCATTCGGCGCAGCGTTGCAGGTGGTCGCGGACGGCGGTGGAGTGCCGCGCCTCGCCGTCGAGGTAGGCGGACAATTCGTCGATGGAAACATGTTTGTGGCTCATCTCACAGCTCCAATCCGAGCTCGGCGATGCGGGCCCGGAGCTGGTCGCGGGCGCGGGCCAGGCGGCTCTTCACCGTGCCTTTCCGGCACTTGAGCGTCTCGGCGATCGCGTCGTAATCCAGCCCTTCAATTTCTCTCAGAATCAGTATGGCCCGATGCTCGGGCGACACACGGCTCAGCCCCTGCTCGATGCAGGTCTCGATCTCACGCAGACGGGCGCGGCGATCGGGTCTCCCGGCTTCGTCGGCGATGTGCTCCTCGGTCCCGTCCGCCTGCGCCATCGAATCGGTCATGCCCCGTCCCCGCCGTTCGGAGTCCCGCAGGAAGTTCAGGGTCAGGTTCCTCGCCATGCCGAACAGGACCGTCGAGAACTTGGCCTCGGGACGCAAGCGCCCCAGGCTCCGATAAACGCGCACGAAGCTCTCCTGCGCGAGATCTTCCGCATCCTCGGGCGAGCCCACCATCCGCCTGCAAAAGTGGACCAGCGGCGACTGATAGCGCCGAACCAACTCCGCAAAGGCATCCAACTCACCCATACGCGCCCGGTCCACGAGCTGCCAATCGGATAATTCGCTCATGTGCCCGGTTACCTCGTTTCCATAGGGTTAAACACCCCGGGAGCCACAAAGTTCCGTATTGGAAGTGAGAAGAACCCAACGAGTTTCAGATTTACGATTTTAAGAACTGGCAACCCCGCGCATTTACCGCAAGACTTCCGGGGCTCCCAAAATCTTAAATCGAAAATGGGTTCAGTCTTCGACGGGTTCGTTCTCGGGGAGGTGCTGACGCGCGACGATGCAGATATCGGTCAGCAGCGCGTAAAGGTACTGGGCCTCGCTCAGGAAAGGCTCCATGGCCTCCTCCGGGACGGCCTCGATGGCCACCAGCAGGTTGAGCCAGTAGGGGAGACGGCCGCAGTCCCGGCGCGCGCCCGCCATTTCGGAGAGGTGGCGGCGCCGGCTGTTGCTGCGCTGCGCCTCGTCGACTTGGGCGCCGATCTCCGTGCCCAGACGGGCCACCTGATCCACGATGTGGCGCGGCGTGTCCGCGGGAAGCTCTCGCGCGAGCCGCAGGATAGCCGCGGCGAACTCGAAAGTCCGCTCGTCAATCTCGCGCCGGTCCCGCTCGGCTGTGCGATCAAAGCGAATATTCCTGACCGTGGTTCGCCCCTCCATATATGGGGTTATGCTTCCGATGCAAAAGAGTGCGCTAAGGAAACGCCCCCTCACCTCTCCCCCGATGGGGGAGAGGGGGATAAGGCACACGATTGCACTGAATTTACCCCCTCTCCCCCATCGGGGGAGAGGGCAGGGGTGAGGGGGCGCTCGTAGCTCCCATCACTCAATCGCAGCCAACCGCTCAGGAAACCCGCCGCTCCAGGCTTCGCTTGACGCGCGGGCCGTCCGGCGTGTCTTCCAATACCCAGCCTTCCGCCGCGAGTTCATCTCGGATCTCGTCCGCCCGCTTGAAGTCCTTCGAGCGGCGCGCCTGCTGGCGTTCCAGCACGAGGTCCAGAATGCCCTGCGGCACAGCTTCCTCAAGCGACGGATTGAACAGCCCCGTCACCCGGTCCAGGTCGTCCAGCAGCGCTTCCGCCTTCCGCACGCCTTCCGCGCCCAGCCCGCGCTCGTCAATGATCCGGTTCGTGTCGCGGATGAAGTTGAACACGACGCCCAGCGCGCCCGATATGTTGATGTCGTCGTCCATCGCCTCGCCGAAGAGGCGGCGGCACTCCGCGGTCTCGGCTTCAAGGCTTGACCCCTCGCCCGTGACCTCGCGCAGGCGCAGGCGGAAGTCGCGAATGCGGCCCAGCGACTGCGCCGCCGCGTCGACGGCCTCGAAGGTGAAATTGTTGGGCTGCCGGTAGTGCGTGGCAATAAGCACCCAGCGCACCGCCAGCGGGTCGTAGCCCTTCTCGAGCACCTCGCGCAGCGTGTAGATGTTGCCGAGCGACTTCGACATCTTGCGCCCGTCCACAAGCAAGTGCGCGCTGTGCACCCAGTGCTTCACGAACGTCTTGCCGGTATTCGCTTCCGACTGCGCAATCTCGTTCTCGTGGTGCGGGAAGATGAGGTCCACGCCGCCGAGGTGCAGGTCAAACGTCTCGCCGAGGTATTTCATGCTCATGGCCGAGCACTCGATGTGCCAGCCCGGACGTCCCTTGCCGAGCGCTGTCTCCCAGAAGATGTCGCCGTCGTCCTCGTCCCAGGCCTTCCAGAGGGCGAAATCGCGCGCGTCTTCCTGCGCGTACTCGTCCACCTCGACGCGCCCGCTCGCACCGGTCTGGAGCTGGTCCATATCAAAATGGCTGAGCTTGCCGTAGTCCGGGAACGAGGTCAGCTTGAAATAGACGCTGCCGTCGTCGGCCCGGTAAGCGTGGCCCTTCGCCATGAGGTCCTGAATAAACGCGACCATCTCGTCGATGTGCTCCGTCGCGCGCGGCATGACGTCCGGGCGCTGGATTTGGAGCGTGTCGAGGTCCTCGAGGAAATGCCGCGCAAACCGGCCCGTCAGCGACGCCAGCGATTCGCCCGTGGTGCGGCAGGTCTTGATGATCTTGTCCTCGACGTCCGTGAGGTTCATCACGTGCCGGACGTCGTACCCGCGCCATTTCAGGTGACGCTTCAGCACGTCCTGCGACGCAAACGCGCGAAGATTGCCGATGTGGGCGAAGTTGTAGACCGTCGGCCCGCAGGTATACATCCGGACCTTGCCCGGTTCCAGCGTTTGAAACTCCTCCGGTCCCCGCGTCAACGTGTTGTACAAGCGAATCGGCATCGGCGCATTTCTCCCTGGCGGCGCTTCTCAGAAGTATACAGGCCCATATGTTACCCGCGCGCGGGACGTAAATCGAATCCGAAGTTGTTCGCGCGTGTGGAAGCACGCCGGCGGTGAAGAGTATTCTTCCCGCACCAAAGAACGAACCCAATGCGAAAGGATGCACTGTGCGGCTTATCGATGTGTCGTTTGAGCGGCCGGCGATGAATCTCGCGCTCGATGAAGTGCTGCTCGACAGCCTCGAGTCGGGACGCGCGGGCGAGACGCTGCGCTTCTGGGAAAGTCCGTCGCCGTTTGTGGTGCTCGGTGTTTCGCAGGTCTTGGCGGAGCACGTCGACGAGGCGGCCTGCGCGGCGGAGCGGGTGACGGTGATGCGCCGGTGCACGGCGGGCGGGTGCGTCCTGCAAGGGCCGGGGAGCCTCAACTACACGCTGATCCTTGCACACGAAGGGCGGGCGGAACTGGCCACGATTCGGAGCTCGTACGTCTACATCCTGGGATGCATTGCCGAAGCGCTGGGCGCGCGAGGCATTGACGCGCGGCACATGGGAATCTGTGACCTGGCCGTCGGCGACATGAAGTTTTCGGGCAACGCGCAGCGGCGGCGCAAGCGCGGAATTCTGCACCACGGGACGCTGCTGTACGGGCTTGACCTTGAACTCGTCGAGCGGTGCCTGAGTGAGCCGGCGGACCGGCCGGAGTACCGACGCGACCGCAAGCATGCGCGCTTCGTTCGTAATGTGGATCTCACCACCGAGACACTCAAAACCGCCGTTCGCGAAGCATTCAACGTAGAGGACGAGGCGGCGGCGCCGTTGGCGGAAGAATTGGCCGCCGCCGAACGGCTTGCCCACGAAAAATACGACATCCCCGAATGGACCCGCCGCCGTTGAACCCCCGGCCGAAAACGGGGACTGTTCCACTTTTGATGAGCCAAATCCTACCTGCGAAGCCCCCAACTTGCCTTTGCCCTCACAGTCAACCAGTCCCCCCAACCAAAAGTGGAAACTGTCCCCGCTTTCGGGTAGGGAATGGGAAATATGGCAGGCATGGGAATAATAAAGCGCCCCCTCACCCCCGCCCCTCTCCTCCGATGGGGGAGAGGGGAGCGCTTGGGTCCGGCTTCATTGGAGAGGTCAGGCGCTTTGCTTACCGAAGGTTGCGCCGCCGCCAAGGCCAACCGTGCCCGTCAGGCAAAAGTGCTGCCGTAAGCGCTCCCCTCTCCCCCATCGGGGGAGAGGGGCGGGGGTGAGGGGGCGCTTCATCATTCCCATACCTCCCATGCCTCCCATACCTCCCATGCCTCCCATTCCTCACTGGAAAGCGGGGACGAGCATCGAGGCAGGGTGACTTCTCTTGGATAGGCGAGTCATGCTAAGACCGGCCCGGAGGCCGGCGGTACATCTCAGTAGGCGCCGAATTCATACGCGGCGTCGAACAGCGCCACGATGTTTTCGGGCGGGACACCGGCCTGGATGTTGTGGCAATTGTTGAAGACGTAGCCGCCGTTGGGCTTGAACGACTCCATGTTGCGGCGCACTTGCTCGCGCACTTCTTCGGGAGAGCCGTTGGGCAGAACGTGCTGCGCGTCGATGCCGCCGCCCCAGAAGGTCAGGCGCTCGCCGTACGTCTTCTTGAGGAAATCCGGGTCCATGCCTTCGGCGCTGATCTGGACGGGGTTGAGGATGTCGACGCCGTTGTCGATGAGCTCGGGGATGTGGACGAGGCACGAGCCGCAGGTGTGGTACCAGACGCGCGCGTCGGTCAGCGATTTGATGTGCTGAACGAGGCGCTTCTGGCGCGGCTTCACGACCGAACGGTAGAACTCGGGAGCAAAAATCGGCCCCGATTGTCCGGCCAGATCATCGCCGATCATGACGACATCAACGAGATCGCCGACCTCTTCCATGTAGCCCGTGTAAAAATCCATCCAGAACTGCAGCGTGCGGTCCAGCAACGCCGCGCAGAACTCGGGGTTCTCGAGCATGTCCATCATCCACTGCTCGAGCCCGCGCATGTACCAGCAGTACTCGTAGACCACGCCGCCGATACCGGTGCAAATGGCGTAGGGCGTGGCCGCGAGCAGGTCAAAGGCGCGCTTGCGGACGCCTTCGAAGCGCGTGGGGTCGTTGCCCTGCGGGAAGGGGTAGTCGTCGAGGTCCTTGATGGTTGCGCTCGCCAGGGGATGGTGCGAAATGTCCATGTACATTGGGCTGTCGTCGGGCATGGACCAGACGACCCCGAACTCGTCGCGCAGATCGTGCCACAGCCGTCCGTCGCGCGTGTTCAGTTCGATGCCGCCCTGAAAGCTCTCGGGGGCACCGGCGGTGATGTAGCGCGTGTCGACGCGGAGGCGTTCGAGGACGGCCTCGCAGGGCTTCGCGAGTTGTTGCACGGGATCCAGGATGACGATATCGTCCTGGATCCCGAGATGCTCGATGAGTTTTTCGTAGGCGAGGCGATGAATGCCCGTTTGAAACCCGCCGAGGTCGATGGGGACCCGGTCGGGGGTCTCGTGGCGCAGGGCGCACTTCAATCGGTCGCGCGGTGTCATCGTCTCGCTCACGTTCACGTCTCCGCTTATTGGGCTTCGACGGCCACGGCGGCGGTCTCGACCGGCGCCTTGGTGTCTTCCATGTCTTTCATGTACGTGCCGGCGCCGATGATGGCGGTCGAGATAATTAGGATGGCGATGCCCGCGAGCACAAGGCCGAACGCGCGATTGCTGGTGCCGCGCCATTCGCGGAACCACAGGCCCCACAGCGTGCTGAACACGATGATGAAGGCCATGTGAATCGTCCAGCTCGCGAAATCGTAGTCGCCCATGTAGGTGGTGCCCATGCCGTAGAAGAAGAACTGCATGTACCAGGTCGTGCCGGCGATGGCCGCGAGCACCAGGTTGCGCAGCACCGGCGCGGTGACGTAGTCGCCGAAGGACTTGTTCTTGAAGTTGAGGAAGAGGCACCAGAGGAAATTCGTGGTGAACCCGCCGAACAGCACCACGATCAGCACCGGGATGTTCTGCCAGACCGACGCGACGCCGGTGGCCATGGTGGCTTCCGCGATGGGCTTGCCGGCCTGGAAGGCGAAGGCCATGCAGGAACTCATGATGCCCGCGAACGTGGCGATCCAGATGCCCTTCACGAAGTGGAACTCGCTCAGGGTGGATTTCTTGGCTTCGTCGGAGAGTTCGCGCTCCTTGAGCATTCCCGCGCGGCCGGAAACGGCAATGCCGCTGATGCACACGAATACGCCGGTCATGGTCACCGCGCCGGAGAGCGTGGACACGAGCACGCCGAATTGATTCATAAACAGCGGCGGGATGATCGTGCCGAAGGCGGCGCAGAATCCAAGCGCCACGGCGTTACCAAGGGAGAGGCCCAGGTAGCGCATCGACAGGCCGTAGGTCAGGCCGCCGACGCCCCACATCATGCCGAAGAAATAGCTCCAGAAAAGGCTGGATGCCGGGGCGGCTTGAAGGATGGTTGTCACGTCCGGGATTAACACCGACGCGACCACCCACGGGGTGATGATCCAACTGAAGATGCCGCCCAGGATCCAGGCGCTTTCCCAGGACCAGTTCTTTATGCCTTTGTAGGGGATATAGAAGCTTCCCGCCGCCAGGCCGCCGATTGCATGCAGTATTACGCCCAATACCGGATTTGATGTCATGGAACTAGTTTCCTCTCCGCACTAAGACTCGGTCCCCGCCGTGCCACAAACTTGCATACTTTGACGAGATACGGCGGAAAATGCAAGTTTGGGGGAAGGGGACTGGGAGTTTTGAAGGATGTATTCTAAATTATGAAAGGAAACAGGGAGGGGTGAATGTTGAGGGGGATTGTTGTAGGCTGGACGCAGGATCACCAACGAAAGGAACTGCCATGCGACTGTTCACCGTGAGCCTGATGATTTGCCTCTGTGCGTTGGGTGCGTTGGCGGAGGATGCGCCGGCCCCGATTGACCCTCGAATGAGCCCGGACGACGATGCGTACATGAACCGGCAGGCGAAAGAACTGCTGGGAGAAGTAAATGATGTTCTGGGGCGCGTGACTCCGGTGTTGCCGGAGCCGGCGGAGCGCAGGCTGGCGCTGCGGCTCGTGGATGCGGTGCTGCACGAGGCCTACGCGGCCGCGCGTCCGCCGGTGCAGGCGTTCTATCACGGGCGGATCGAGAAGGCAATCGCGGCGATGGAGGCCACGAAGGTGGACGACGGCGCGGTGATCTGGAAGCTGTACAACCACGGGTTCGTGGTGCGTACCGCGTCGGTGACGGTGGGGTTTGACCTGCATCGGGGTGCGCCCGGCGCGCGCGGGATCCAGGGGCCGGATGGGAACAAGACGACGGTGGAAACGCCCGGATTTCCGTACCCGGACGCGTTGGCGGACCGGCTGGTGAAGCAGTGCGATGTGCTGTTTGTGAGCCACAAGCACAGGGACCACGTGGATACGCATATCATTCAGGGTTTTCTGGACCAGGGAAAGCCCGTGGTCGCGCCGCCGGACACACTCGAAGATTCGCCCTTGTACGCGCGAATTACCCACCTGAAACGTGAGATTGACCTCGTGCAGGAACTGCCCGTGCGGAACGGCGCCCAGACCTTGCGCGTGGTGGTGTTCCCGGGACAGCAGTACCAGGGCGGCGGGCCGATGTGCAACGTGGTCCTGGTGACGACACCGGAGGAGTTGTCGTTCGTCCACAACGGGGATCAGATCAACGATCCGTATCCGGAGTATCAGAAGGATTTCGAGTGGATCGACAAGGTCAAGGATTCGCACAAGGTCGATGTGTTCATGACGAACTGCTGGACCAACGACATCCTGCGGATGACGCGCGGGTTCAATCCCAAGCTGGTGCTGCCGGGGCACGAGAACGAGATGGGCCACCCTGTATGGGACCGCATGCCGTATTGGGGCGATGTCGAGTTCATCAAATCCAATTATCTGGACCTCAAGAAGGAGTATCCGGTGCTCGTGATGACCTGGGGCGAGTCGTACCACTACTCGGCTGAGAAATAGGATCCCGTAACTCCCATTTGTAATGGGAGCTGCGAGAACGGAGAAGATGCCGTCAGGAGAGCGTCATGGCTAAGATGGCTCGCATTGCCGCGATCATGTACAAGGGCAGCTCGGTTCAGGAAAAGCACGCCGAGGCGAACGTGCGCGAGGTCGGCGCGTTGATTGACCGCGCGATGCCGGAACAGCCTGACCTCATTGTCCTGCCCGAGACGTTCAACTCGCTGGGATTCGGCGGGGACGCGGTGAAGGCGGCCGAACCGTCGGACGGTCCGACACTGACGGCGATGGCCGCGAAAGCCGCCGAGCACAAGGTCTGGATTGTCAGCCCAATCTACGAGTGGCGCGACGGAGCAATCTACAACTCGGCGATCCTGCTGAACCGCGAGGGGCGCATCGCCGGGACCTATCACAAGATGTATCCAACCGTCGGTGAAATGGACGCCGGGGTGCGGCCAGGCCAGGAGACGGTGGTTGTGGACACCGATTTCGGCAAGGTGGGAATGGCCATCTGCTTTGATCTGAATTTCCGGCCCGTGGGCGAAGGAAACCGCGAGCAGGGCGCGAAATTGCTGGCCTTTTCGTCGATGTACCGGGGCGGGTTGTCGGCGCAGATCTGGGCGTACGATTTCGGGTTCTATCTGGTTTCCGCAACGCCGGACGAAATGAGCCATTTCTGCACACCGGTCGGCCGGGTTCTGGCCGATTCGTGGCACTACCAGCCCATCGTGACCCGCGAGGTAAACCTGGATTACGAGGTGCTCCACATCGACTTCAATTACAGCCGCTGGGAAGACATTCGCAAGAAATACGGCAAGCTCGTGGAGATGGACATCTACGGTCCCGAAGGGATCTTCATGCTGACCTCAAAGCACCCGGAGATGTCGGTCGCGGATATCATGCGGGAGTTCGATCTCGAGTCGCGGAAGGACTATTTCGCCCGCTCGATTCGGCGCCGGGAGGAGACGCTGCGGCCTCAGCAGGTGAAATCGTAGTTTTGCGCGGAATCCATATAAAGTGTTTGCGCGAAAAGGCCGATGTTTGGTAGCATACTCTAATGGGCAAAGAATCACCTCACGCGGGACGTCGTGTCGCATTGACAGTCGCCATGGTTGCGGCCGCGGCCGGTCTTTTCTGGTTTGGTCAGGGCACTTCCAAGGTAAACGGCGTAACGACGGCGCCAGCAAACCCCTTTGCCGCCATGAGAGCCGGGCGCACGCAGGACGACGCGCTCGCCATGCGCTACGTAAGGGCTTATCAATCAGGGGATTGCGACGAAATTACCGGTCTGACGGCGTGGATGCAAGAACGCATGCGGAAGGCCGCCCTGACGGATCCCGCCGAGGAAGCACTGGAGAAGGTGCGCCAGGAACTGCGCGCGCGGGTGCTCGACCGGTCCGTCGAAGGAAATCGTTTGAGTCCCGAGGGGGTGGAAGACGCCCAGGTTTTCGCGCCGGGTACGACAGCCCGGCTGGTCGGCTCGGACAAGGGCCGAAAAGACCTTTCCCAGCCCGTTCAAGAGCGCGCGTGGGTTCGGGTTACCTACCCTGCGCGGGATACTGCGTTGTGCGACGAAAGTGGAAGGCCTATTCGGTCGATAACCGTAGGTGTAAACGTATCGTCCGAAGGCTACGTCGTCAAGGCGGGGGTCGTTGGGAATTTGGATGTGGATCGTAGTTCCATCTCGTATGATTGGAATGATAACCAGGGAGGGTAGTCATGCCGCTCGCGAATTGTCCGCGATGTAAGAAACTGTTCAACAAGGCCGTCACGATAGTCTGCCCGGCGTGCGAAAAAGACGAGGAAGGCGACTTCGAGAAGATCCGCCTTTCGCTCCAGGAGACGCCGAATCAGACCGCGGAAGAAGTATCCGAGGCCACGGGTGTTAACCAGGAATGTGTGCTGCGCCTCCTTTCGGAAGGGCGTATCGCGAACATCACCCCAAGCGAGATCATTCAGTGCGGCCGTTGCGGCGCGCCGGCGATAAGCCTGGCGAAGCGCCTGTGCGAGAAGTGCCTGCACGATATGAACATGCAACTGGCCGCGGCGCAGTCGAAGATTCAGTTGCCCACGCGCAAAGAAGTCGGCATGGATGCGTCTCCGAGCGTCAGGGACGTGGTTGACCAGAAGCGCAAGTGGTAGTTTTCGCGACGGCTCGGGTTCCTTTTGTTACATGCGGGAACGCTGGGCGCGCTTTCTGGTCCCGGATACCTTACGAGCACCGGGTTTGGCGGAAAGCGGGGACAGTTTCCACTTTTGATCGAGCGGACCGATTGACGGTCTTGGCAAAGACAAGTTAAGGCCTCCGCTGGGAAGCCTTGAGCTTATCAAAAGTGGAACAGTCCCCGTTTTTCGCATCATTGGTGTCTTCAGCAGGCAGTCCCGAGAGACTGCGCAACCGTCAACGGTGAGAAATGAAACCTGTCCTGACCTATCGCCGTTTTGCGATGGCGGTATCGCTCTGCACGCTCGCGGGCGCCTATGCCTTCGGCGCAACCGAGACGTTTCGCCTGGGCGAAGGCGCGGCGGCCAAGCAGGCCGTGCTGGAATCGGCCACGCGCAACGGCATTACCTATGTTCCCCTCGGCAGCCTGATTCGGCAGGTCGGCGGACAGGCCCAGGTGACTCCACAAAAGATCACCGTGGATTTCGGCGGGTACGCCGCGCTTATCCAGGTGAACGATGCGGTCGTGAGCGGTTCGCTCGCGCAGTTCACGCTGCCGCATCCGGTCATCGAAGGCGGGGGCGAGGCGTGGATTGCGGTGGACGACGTGACGGCGTTCCTCCGCCAGGCTTTTGCGGCCAATGCGACACGCTCCACGGCGCCCGCGGCCGCCCCGCAAGAAGATGAACTGCTCGAGCAGGTGACGGCGGAGACGCCGCCGGACTCCGAGGGAGTACCCGTTCCTTCCTCGACTCCGGCTACCCAGGTTGCGTCCCGAGTGGTGATCCTCGATGCGGGGCACGGCGGAACGGATACGGGCGCCAGGGGCGATTCGCTCGAGGAGAAGAACCTGACACTGGATCTCGCGCAGCGCGTGGCGAAAGTGCTCGAGACCGGGCCCGGCGGCATCAAGCCGGTCCTCACGCGCAAGGACGACACGGCCATTGCCCTGCTGGACCGGGTCAATGCCGCGATCCAGCAGGGTGGATTGTTTGTGAGCCTCCATGCCGGCGCCGCGCAGTCCGCAGGCATCGGCGGTGTCGAGATTTTCTATTCCAGTGACGATGCGATGGGCGAAGCGGCCTCGGGCGGCATGGCATCCGGCATGAAGACGGCGGAGCGGTACCGCTACGCCAAGGCCAGCCGTGATTTGGCCGAGGCGGTGGCCAAAGCCTTGACGGCCCGTGAAGGCATCAGGCTCGCGGGAGCCCACGCGGTGAGGATCCCGTTGCTCCATCACGTGCCCATGCCCGGCGTGCTCATCGAAGCGGGCGCGCTGACCAATGCCGAGGACGCGGCCGCGCTGGCGTCCCCGGAGCACCTCGACCTTCTGGCGAGCGCCGTCGCCGAAGGCATTCAGCGTTATCTGGGCGTGACGGCGGCCACCGCGCCCGTGGAGGCCTCGACGCCATGACGACACCGCGCAAGGAACGAAGACTGCTGGCCAGGGCGGGCCTCGTAATCTGGGGTTTTGTAACCTTGGTGCTGCTGTTTACGGTGGTCATGCTGGGCATGCAATTGACCCGGATGGGCGCCAACCCGCTGTCGTTCGTGGCCAAGGAACCGGTGGCCGCCGTCGAACCGGCGCCGCCGGCGGCCGAGACGGCTGAGACGCGGCAGATCACGCTGTATTTCGGTGCGACGGAAAGCGCGAAACTGCGCACGGAACGCCGCGCGATTCCAGTGTCGACGTCCACCGTGGAAAACTGCAAGACGGCCCTGGCGGAACTCATCAAGGGGTCAACGGCCGGCCTGGCGCCAATTCTCCCGCCCGAGACGCAGGTGCGCAGCGCGTTCCTGATGCCAGAGGGCGAGTTGGTGGTCGATCTATCCGCTGAAGCCATCGACCCCGCCAAGACCAGCGCGTCCTCGGAGGCCCTGCTGGTCTACGGCGTGGCCAACACGCTCGCGCAGGCGAACCTGGCGGGCGACAAGGCGGCCACGGTGCGCAAGGTGCGCATCCTCATCGACGGGCAGCCCTACGAGGGCCACATCGACGTTTCCGCAGCCTATTTGCCGGATTCAAGCTGGATTGCCTCCGCGTCCGGGCAACCGAAAGGATAAGGTCCGAAGTGGATGAATCGGTAGGAATTTTCGATTCGGGCGTGGGCGGCCTTACGGTGCTCCGGCGCATCGCCGAGCGCCTTCCTTCGGAACCTCTCGTCTACTTGGGCGACACGGCACGGGTGCCGTATGGAACGAAATCGGCCGACACGGTGGTGCGCTACGCGCGCGCCTGCGCGGATATTCTACTGAAGCGCGGGATCAAGCTGCTGGTGGTGGCGTGCAACACGGCCTCGGCGCATGCGCTGGATGTCCTGCGCGACGAACTGCCCGTGCCGGTGCTGGGCGTGATCGAGCCGGGGGCGCGACGCGCCGTCGAGGCCACGCGAAACGGCCGCATCGGCGTTATCGGCACCGCCGGGACCATCGGCAGCGGCTCGTATCAGGCCGCTATTCAGTCCTTGCGGCCGGATGCGCAGGTGTTATGCCGCGCGTGCCCGCTTTTCGTGCCGCTGGCCGAGGAAGGTTGGACCCAGGGGCCGGTGCCGCTCCAGGTGGCGCACGAATACCTGGACGGCCTCGTGCAAGACGGCATTGATACGCTGGTGCTGGGCTGCACGCATTATCCGATTCTGCGCGACGTGATTGCCGAGGCGCTGGGCGACGGTGTTACCGTGGTGGACAGCGCGGAGGCGACCTCGGTCGTCGTGGAAGAAGTCCTCGACAGCCTGGGCCTTCGCGCGGACGAGAACGAGCGACCGGACCTGCGTTTCTTGTCGACGGACGCGCCCCAAAACCTGGCCCATGTGGGCGAATTGTTCCTGGGAAAACCGTTGATCAAAGTGGAATGGGTGGACATTTGAGAATTCTGAATGATGAATGAAGAGCAGGTTACTCCGAGCTCTTTCTTCATTCATCATTCCGCATTCAGAATTCCGGGGAGTGGGCATGGACGACGATAACTCGATACCGCCTCCGTATTCTTGGAAAGGCCTGGTGCGCGGCTTCCTGCTTGTGGCGCTGGTGGGCGTGGCGAGTGTGCTGGCCCTGATCGCGGTGCTGAAGGAGCGTCCCGTGGACCTGCGGGAGCGCACCCGCCATGCCGCGGAGGCGGTGGACCTTTTGCTGGCGGACAATGGGCTTGGTCCCAATCGCACGGAGCGCATCGAGGAGGGACAAAAGAGCGACGAGACGGCGGTATGGTATGCCTACCGCTATCGCGTCGACTTGCCGGTGGACATGAAGCCGGAGGATGTGCGGTCGCTGCTGGCCACGGGGCTGGCTTCGATGAAGGTGGCGGTCGAAGAGTTGCCCGACGGTAAGGGCCTGCGCCTTTTGATGGGCTGTCCCTTCGCGGAGATCGAGTTGGCTTCGGCCTCGGCGGGAAGCGAGCCCGCGGCGGTGGCATCGTTGCCCGAGCCGCCCCTGACGGAACCCGCGCACGGGGAACATGCCCCGGAA
>JAVEWL010000521.1:0-4311 GCA_034004565.1 FCB group bacterium
CGGACGACGCTCGCAAAACTCGGCTCTGGCGGGACGGTGCGGCATCGCGCGCGTCTGCTTCAACGGCCAGGCCGCCGGCAAGTTCGCCCCGCGACTCGAAGCCATGGGCTTCGCAACCCTGATCCTGCCCTCCACCAGCCCGGCGAACGCGAGCTGGAGCTTCGAGCGGAAGCTGGAAGCGTGGCGGGAAGGGCTGGTGTTACCGTAATGCGCCGAGCGGCTGCATCCGACCCAAAGCGGAAGTTTCAGGTTTGGAAAAGCAGACGTTCAGGAACGTCCAAGTTCAGGGGCGTGCCGCCGATAGGCGGAGCGTCCCCTGCAACGCAGTGTTAGGGCACGATTCACGCTGGCACTCCCTTTCGGAGTGGGTCTGCTATCCAGCTCTTGATTTGGCCGAGAAATCCCCAAACATCATCATTCGTTGGCCAAACGTATGATGCGTCTTCCGGGTTCTCTCCCATCTTTTGAAAGACATCGATTAGCCACGCGGGACCATGATTGCTGGCCCCAAGCGTTTTTAGCCAAGACTCCAACTCACCGTTTTGAACCACGAAAACCCCGTATTCTCTCAGTTGAGAGAAAAGATTCTGAGCCGCCTCCCGTTCCTGTCCTTGCAATATCGCGATTCCTCCGTCGCGTTTCATGTTCTTACCGGTACGCTCAAAAGCATGCAGTATTGCTTGGCGTTGGCTATGAAACGCTTGATGACTGATCTCGGGGATAAAGGCTCCGTCTAGCGGCTTACCCCATACCTGTCCGCCCTCTTTGATGACATCAATATCGACTACTCCAACTGCTGGAATCCCAAGCTCCCGTAGTGGCCTAACAATTTCCCAAACGGTTTGTTTATTTTGGGCATTAATAAATTGACAGCTACCAATTCCACGTGAATCGCCCTTTGCAAGGAGACGTTCGTTGATCTCTTGGTAGAACGCACGGTCTGCATCGGACTCCGTAACAACGACCGATTCATAAAACAATCCGGATAGCACACCAGTCGATCGCAATAATGGATGACGCATCAGGTGCAATATCTTGTCTCTGGGAAGCAGTCGCGCCGTAGCGCTACTGTAGTTATACGTAAGCCTAACGATGTTCAAAGGAACACCTGCTTGAATACAGCCCATCAAGAACGTTGCACTGTGAGTCGATACGAAGAGGCGCTTCTTCGTTTGTCGCAGGGATTTCGCAATTGCATTACCGAGCTTGCTTGCCAAGGCGGGATGCAGAAACGCCTCGGGTTCATCAATGAGGGTTACTTTCGGATCGCCAGCGAGAATCGTTGTGATGATTCCTGTGAAAGCACGGACACCGTCACTCGCATTTCGAATATCTACAGCAGCCTTGTGAAATGCAATGGCGTCGTTCTCCCAACTTTTTTCCTCCCGTTCGCTCACGGGCTCTCGATCAGAGAGCCGGACGCGAAGCTTTCCAACGTTGGTCGGGTCAATGACAAAATACTTAGCGAAGGCATCATGGACAATGCGCCTGACCTCCTTGCGCAGAGGATTGTCGATGAATAAATGCGCCAGATGGTTCTTCGGGGTGGTCTGTAGGTCACCGGCATCTTGCTCATTCAGGAGGTTGAGCCGGTTGGTACCGTCAAGCCTCACCGTATATATGCTGAGAAAAGTGCCGTAGTAGCCCTGCCGCATGTTTGGATTCTGTGCCTCGTTGATTAGCCCCTTTTTGTGGATCTGTGCACGGAAGGCTTGATTGTTTTGAGGGTTTAGTTTTCCGATGATGACGTGATCGGGATTAACGACTTCTCCTGGATTAGGCGTTTGCTCGATTTTCTGTAGTTCAGATTCGATCTCTGTTCTTTCATACGGAGAAAACTTTAGGGCTTCCAATAAAAGATCGTTTGGCTGGCCGTGTGTTCGTCTGCAATAGTTCTCGAGTTCGATTAGAACCCGGCTCTTACCTGAGTTGTTCGGCCCCACAAACACTGTCACCGGAGTGGCAGTAACGACAAGTGGGGGACGACCGCTACCAGCACCAAACTTGAGAATGAATTCGTCAATCATCGTGGCGTACCTGTTCGTGCCCTAACTTTGAATTGAACGACACCGATGTCCGTTTGCGTCGACCATGTCCGTTAATGCCCGGTAAATGTTGCTTAATTCGGCCATCTGTTCGTTTATTTTTTAATGGGACATTGTGCCTATGAAGGCTGGATTACGCAATGCGAAAGTCATGCGCTACGACTGCTTTTAGAAGGATTGGTCAGTGGCTGCTTCTTGCCGTAAGCAACCGTCCCACCAGCGCCGACTTTTACGCCGCGACGAACCCCGGCAGCTTCGCCGCCTGCGCGTCGAAGGTCGCGGTAGCGGTGCAGCCCATGCGCCGGTTCTGGGCGCCGATGAGGCAGTCAGCGAAATCGGCGGGGTTGTCTTTCCAGAGGTAGAGGGCTTCTTCGATGGCGGGTTCGTTTTCGAAGCGCAGGTCGTCGGCGTCGAGCAGGCTGCCGAAGGCGCCGAGGATTTCGGGCTTGCTCAGGCCGTAACGGCTGCGCAGCACCCATTCGGTTTCGAGCAGCACGAGCAGGCCGATGAAGAGCGGGCGGCCGGCGGCGGTTTCGCGGCGGATGAGCTTGCGCGCTTTCTCGAACTGCGCTTCGTCGTCCCGCGTCAGGTAGCGGACCAGGACGTTGGTGTCCAGCCCGAGCATCAGGGCGCCATCTGTTCGACGGGGACGGGCTTGCGGCCCTTCTTGTGCAGCAGGCCGGCCAGCTCGGCGACGGTCTTGGTCTTGACGCGCATGAGGACGGTGGCGTCCGGCATCAGGGTGAAGGTCATGCGGTCGCCCGGCTTCATGCCGAGGCTGTCGCGGATTTCCTTGGGGATGGTGGTCTGGCCCTTGCTGGTGAGCGTGGCGGCGGTTGGCATGGCGGTCTCCTGGTTCCTTACGATTTCGATTGTAGTAAGAATGCGCCAGCGCGGCAATTGTCGCCATCCCCGATCCGATCCGCCGTTCCGCCATCCGCCACGGGGTGGAGAGCGTTGTTTGCGCGACCGCTTTGTCGCGCAGCGGTTTGATCGGTGCCGAATCCCGGGAATTGGGCCGCCTGAGTTCAGCCGGGCCGGGGCAATTCATCGGCGCGTGCCTAAAGTTGTGCATTCGCGCGCCGTCAAGAGCAGAATGGACACTTGGAAAATAACCAGAGCCCGCAAATGAAAAAGGCCGTGATCGAAGATTGGGACAAGTTCAGCGCTTTTCTCGCCGCCCAGCCGTTTTGCCAATGGTCGGCGCAAAAGCAGCATGAGATCGATACGGGCATGCATATGGGCATGACCGCGCCGCAGCCCAAGAAAAACGACAACGCCGATCTGGCCGCCGCCCTGTCTGCCATGGCCTGAGGCTTCTTCGGTTGATCCGTCGCCCGTGGCGACGCATAATTGTCGTAATACTTAAGAACGATCGTTCCTCACCCCCCAATGCCGGTCATTTCCGTTCACCGCCTGCAGCCAGGCATGTTCATTTCCCTTGAGTCGCTGGGCTGGATGGGCCATCCGTTCCTGCTCAACCGCTTCCGCATCTCCAGCCCGCAGCAGATCCAGACCTTGCGGCGCATGGGGCTGACCACCGTCGAGTGGGACCCGCAGCGCAGTTCCTGCACGCCCTTGCCCGAGGCGGCGCCGCAGTTGATCGCGGTCGAGGAGCACGATTTCAGCGCCGGCGCGCTGGATGCCCTGCTCGACGACAAGCGCGATCGCGTGCTGCGCGTGCGCGAGAAGCGCGAGGACATGGCGCGCTGCGCCCGCCTCTACGAGCAGGAGGCGGGGTCGATCCGCCAGATTCTCGGCGAATTGGGGCCGCGGCCGAACGACGCGCATGCCCAGAGTCGCGAACTGGTGGACCGCCTCGTCGGCGGGATTCTCACCGCGGGCAGCGTGGCCGTCCATCTGGTGAATCTGAAGAAAGGCGAGACGGGGCTGCCCAATCACGCGATGAACGTGATGATGCTGTCGCTCCTGATCGGCAGGAGCCTCGGCCTCGACGCGGAGGAGATGAAGCAGCTCGGACTGGGTGCGATGCTGCACGATGCCGGCCTCACGGACATTCCCGCGCGCATCGTGCGCAACGCCAACCGCACGGCCGCGGAGGAACAGTTCTACCGCACCCATATCGGCCGCGGCCTGAACGCCGTCGTGCCGATGAAAAACCTGCCGGTGGCCGTCAAGAACATCATCGCCTGCCATCACGAGACCTGGGATGGCGCGGGCTACCCCAACGGCCTCGCCGGCGCCAAGATTCCCCGGCTCGCCCGCATCGTGGCGATCGCCAACCGCTACGACAATCTGTGCAATC